>JAOZVT010000173.1 GCA_025869455.1 Prosthecobacter sp. | reverse complement strand
ACGGTGTCGGGATTCAGTGAGATGCTGTCAATGCCTTGCCTAACAAGAAATTGGGTGAACTCTGGATGGGTTGCTCGGGGCCGACCCGCCGTAGTCAGCGCTGGCTCCCCCCCATCCCCCCGGAAAGGTCCCTGTGCCATTCTGGTGGCCCGCTTTGCATCGCGGGCGGGCTTCGAATGCCGTTGTCATTCTTTCGTTCTAGAGCGCTGTTTCCGGAGGTGGCGGAAGCCGACTAGGGTGCGTGTCTGCTCGTCCCAAAGGCGAAACCGGATGGACTTGAGACTGCTGCGCAGAGTCACTGGCTTGATTTGGCGAAATATGGGGCTGGAATTGTGGCAGCGTTCCAGGTTGTAGTTTGCTATTCGTGGGCAGAGATGATGGACATGATGAAAGCCAATGTTGCCGGAGAACCATTGTAGGATCCGGGGCAGCTTGTAAAAAGAACTCCCTTGAAGCGCCGCTGTCGTGTAGTCCCAGTGTTCATGCCGTTCCCAGTAAGCGTCCTCAAACTGATGTTGCACATAAAACATCCAGACTCCCGCCGCTCCAGCTGTCATGGTGACCACCAACTGAAGAATCGCATAGGTGGCGAATCCGAAGACGGAACTGAGGATGAAGATCAAGCCGAGGATCGCTAAGTTCATCCACCAGACGGAATTTCTGTCCCTCGGAGTGGCCTTGGGGGAAGGAATGCGGTTCAAGACCAAAAATAATGTGGTGGGCGCAATGACGAACAGCACAAAAGGATTTCGGGCCAGTCGGTACGCGAAGCGCCGCCACCGGGAGGAAGTGAGGTATTCTTCCACCGTCAGGGTCCAGATGTCCCCTGTACCACGGCGATCAAGGTCTCCAGAGGAAGCGTGGTGCAGAGAATGCTCCCACCGCCAATGATAGTAGGGTGTGAATGTGAGCAGCCCGGCTAGGAAGCCGATGATATCATTAGCGAGCTTTGATTTAAAAAACGAGCCGTGCCCGCAGTCATGGAAGATGATGAAAACACGTACCAGAAGCATGCCCGCGAGCATGGCGAGGGGAATCGCCAGCCACCACGAGATGGTGACAGCCCAGTACATAAGTGCCCATAACAGGAAGTAAGGAACCAGCGTATCCACGATCTGCCAGATGGCGCGCGTTGCGGATGGAGTCTGATATTGAGCAACGAGTGCCTTCCATTCGGCAATGCTCGGTTGCTCAGGAGAAGGGCGTTCAGAGATTGAGAGGTTGGTTGAAGGCGTCATGATCGTTTGTAGTTTTACATTACTTTGGCAAATCCAGGGGGCCGCTACCATGGGCAAGAATCCTCCTTCTCTCTCAGCCTTTTACTGAGAACGTTCTCGCAGTTGCACACTCTCTTTTAAACCTTCCTTTACCGGATGACTACCTCCATGGCGAAACCACTTGTGGCAATGCCAGCCAAGTCAGGGAGAAAGCATAATATCAATGCCGCTGCTGGCAAATTCCAGAGCCTAACCAGCAAGGGCTGTCGCTGTGACCTCATACTGGCGGTGTTCCAGAAGTTTCACCAAGATGTTTCGCGAAGCCTCATGACCTCAACCACCAGAATGTGGCAACCAGAGGAGGCATTGGTTCCGCTACCTGCCAATTCATCTGCCTCATGCGAGGGTGCCTCAACACGGTTCATTAGGGGCAATTCGAGGGTTGACGCGCGAGTCATGAAATGTGTGGTGTAGCGAAGTTCCGCTCACCACCTGTGGTCCGGT
>JAOZVT010000172.1 GCA_025869455.1 Prosthecobacter sp. | reverse complement strand
GTGCAACACGTCTAGACCGTAACCATTCGTTGGTCTTTCAGATGCGCGGGCACGATGAAATCAATGTGAATACCTTCCAGCAGTGGAATGCCACGGGTTCAATTTATGCGACGCAAGGCTACTTCCGCATTCAATATGACCCTGCGGCGGCTGGGCTGGATGGCGTGGGTTTTCAAACGGATGCTGCCAGAGCGGCGATAAGCCAAGACAATACTTGGAACCAAATGTGGCTAGGTGGCCCACAGAATTTCTTGAGTATCGGTAACTCAGCGACCAATGCATATCATGGGCATGTTTTTCTGACGCAGCCGGACCAAGTGTTAAACTACAGTGACCGTCTCAATGTCAGTAACAATAACCGTAACCATACGCTGACTCTTGGCGGTGAACATACCAGCGGAACAGCTTACATCGGTAGTGTGGACAATAGTACGGGATACCGTGTGTTATTCCAAAATACGAATACAGAACGTGATCTGCGCATTCTTCAGGTGCGTGGAGGCACTTTGGTGGTCAATGCTCGTCTGGAAGACAGTAACACGACTGCCGATAGCTTTAATGCGACGGTTTCTATGGTTGGGCCAGGGACGGTGATCTTTAATCGGAGTACCGTTGGTAGTTATAATGTGGATCGCTGGAACTTCATGGCCGGGACATCCGTGTGGGACGAAATGACTGCGAATAATCAATTTGCTCGCACTCGAGGAACGGGGACCAATGCCATTGCTTCGATCTCGACCTGGGGGGGTGGAAATTTAGTTTTGACCGCGCAGTCTGCGTCACGAACCCAGTCTCTGGATGGCAATATTTACCTGCTAAATGGTGCCAGTTCTGCAACAACAAACCAGAATAGTATTCTAACTTTGGGGGCTGCTGGGCGAACGGTGACCCGGCGTTCTGGATCATCGATCGCTCTTTTAGAAAATGGCAATGGAGCCATTAATCTAAGTGGTACAGGCCTATCTGCGACAGCGGGTGATTTCCTGGCTAGCTGGGCCGTGTACGGGAACACCACGGATGGAGTGACTGATTGGGCAGGTCGCCAAGCTACGACTGGAGTTCAAGCTTTTACAGCTTATGATGCGGATAACTTTTCGCCCACAAGTCACACCAATCTGACGGCTACAGCAGCGCTTGCAGGTGATGCTGAAAGCCAAACCTTGCGTTTTGGGTCGGCTGTGGATCTGGATATTGGGGCAGGAAATACCCTGTCCCTAAATCAGGGTGGTCTGCTCATTCCTAGCACGGTAACAGGGGATGTGAACATCACGAGCGGGAGTTTAACCAGCACCTGGAGTGCAGGGGATAATGACTTGCTCCTCTATAACTATGGCAAAGGTAAGACGACCATCAGTTCCGTCATCACCAATGATGGTGCTAATAAAGTGAATTTGGTACATGCTGGGGACGGCACCACGGTTTTGGCAGCGGACAATACTCTGACTGGCAACGTGTATTTGAACAGCGGGGTGATCCAGATCAGCAGTGACTCGCAACTGGGGCAGGTAGATGGAGCTCTCTCCAGCGTTGTCTTGGTTTCTGCGGGTAGCAGTTACTCCAATGGCACCAGTGGAAATGCGGTTACTCTGACGGGTGGCGGTGCCGGAACAGGTGCCACGGCGACTTTCAATACCTCCAGCAATACCACAGCGAGTAGCCGTGTGGTCAATAACATCACCGTCACCAACGGTGGTAGTGGTTATAATGCAGGTGTTTATGCAAC
>JAOZVT010000171.1 GCA_025869455.1 Prosthecobacter sp. | reverse complement strand
CTGGAGCCTTTGCCGTCCTTGTGCGGCCAGACTGCACCGATTTCGACCCAGGTGCCTTTCGTTTCGCCGCTCTTCTTGATGACCGCGTAAACGCGCTGCGTCGGGCGGTTGGAGTTTGTTTTCTTTGTCATGGTTTTGTCCTTTCGGTTTTTGAGCCCGCCCCGTTGGCGGCCTCGATGCCCGTTCGAAGGCCGAGGCGAATAAGCGGGACTGTCAAAAGCGAGCCGCCCTTTTTCGGGCGGCTCCCCTGAAAGGGCGCGGAGCTGCACGAAGCGCAGCGAAGGAAGCGAGCGGCTTTGACTGGCCAGCGCGTCTCGGTAGAACCGGGCAATATGAGAGGACGACTATGTGGTGGGATTCTTTGTAGCGAAAAGGACGCTGACAAACTGAACTGCAACTCACTCCCGCGCAAAACGCGGAGCGGTGATTTCAGAAACGGCAACAAAACGCTGAATCGAAACTCTCCGGCAATGCACGGATCGCAAACGGTCCAAATTCAGCGAGATGCGAATATGTGCCTTACCCCGCGCATGGAATGCGCGCGAAATTTTTTTGAGACAGCTATGGTGGCAGTATGTGTGTTGGAAAGGGGTAGAGATTGCCGCGCCCGCTAAGCACAGATTTCCATGACTTGGGCAGTGATGAGGCGCAAGTTAGTTCAAGGACATGCTTTTGCGTTGTAATTTCTTGCCACATTTTGTGTGAACGCTTGTACGCGCGGGCTTACCGCTCCAACCGTATTAATGCCACTTACGGGTAATCCATTAGTAGTTCCGGCTACAGCAATTGCAGCATAGGGGGCTGGATCACCATCGTATTTTGATTTTTGACCGACCGCCGTTGTTGCATCCGTTACGCCGACTTGGACTACACCGTTGGTTTGCGTTACCTCAACCTTTGCACCAAGGCTTGGTACCGTAAAAGTACTCGTATTGCCCTGCGTGCCAGTCAATATAGGTTTGCCTTCACCAGCGGCGGCAATTGTCATTCCCGCTTCGACTGCCTGACAGGCATAGGATTGGTAAGTTTTTTTATTTGCCATGCAAACTCATTTTGAATCTGTAGTTCAACAGCACCTTGCTCTAACCTGACTTGCTAACCTAAGCTTGGGCCTCTTGATCTCGGACTTGCGGACTGATGGTGTCTACGAGCAGATGGATCGACATCGCCGAGCACTGGTTGCGCTGGCGTTTGTCGCAATCTCTCCACGTCTTCTACGGAATATTGACGGCTATCCTCGTTGCTGACCCACATAGCACCATGTGGTGTTTGTTGAACCGAATACCCGGGCGCAAACTGCCCGTGCTTTCCCTGCAATTGCTGTTCAAGAACGGCGTTATGGCGTGGGTCGGCACCGTAATATGATTTGTAAGTCATAAAATCTCCGCTTAAAAACTAATATGCACGCAGAATATCAGCACGAAATTAAAGATCGGTAATTTATGCATTGCATTTGAGTAAACTTTCAAATACCCGCAACAACCTTTCGCTTTCCCGTTCAAAAACGTAGATCAGAGTTATTCTATTGGCCCATGCAATTAGGGTTACGTATAAGGTCTCGCGTTCAAGATACGCTGCTTAGTTCATACGATTGCTGATGCGGAAGTGCGCCGAATTGTTGAATAGGCTATATCCGGCTGAACCACTTGCTTGACTTTCGGGCGCAGCCCGCTACGCCGCGTCCGCCTCGGCGGACGCGGCGTTTTGGAAGCCATGCAAAAAAT
>JAOZVT010000170.1 GCA_025869455.1 Prosthecobacter sp. | reverse complement strand
TGTTGGCGATGTTCAATATCTCGCCATATATCACTGGTGAACGAGGGAAGTATCGCTGGCGGGTGATCGGCAGCTTTCAGAAGTTGATCTAACTGTTTGTCTGTCATGGCTGAAGGGCTCCCGCCTGCCCAGGATTGGGCGGGCGGAAGCGAGATTAAAGATTCATTGTGTGATCAGTCTAACCACGCAATATTCTTCAGCACGCGTCATGCCTTGATTAGCGTGAAGGTGTGTTCACTACGGCGATCAATTGACCACGGTTATTCCAGATCAGCTTCTTTTTTGTAGCCTGTGTAGATGCTGGGGTAGCGGTGGATTCGTTAACGATGGCGGTGACTTGACCACGATTGTTATAGACGGTTTTTTTCTCTCCTGCGAAGGACGTTCCGCCCAGGGAAAGAATGGCGGCAGTAGTGAGCAATAAGGCAATTTTGTTTTTCACGTTAATGGAATGGTTGGTTAGGTTGGTTTTTGTTTGCTGAGTTGTGCCAGCCATCACGGGCCGACATGAACGCCAACACCGTGGGAGCCCGAAACCCTTGAAAAAATCCAACTTTTTTCAAAAAGGGTCAGAAAACAGGGTGCATGCCCCTGATGATGGTCACCTTTACTCACTCGGAGATCTCCCCCTTTTTCTAAAACCGCCCCCCGCAGGACCGAGAAAGGACACTCGTTTTGACACTAAGATCCTTCTATCCAATAGCTTTCTCGAAAAGCTTCCTCACCCAGAACGTTCTTTCCACCCTGCCATGCCGTTTTTGCCTCGACTCCACCCTCTCCTCTTTGCCTGCGTCTTGCTTGTTTCAAGCCAGGCTTGGTCTCAAACCAAAGATCTCTTTGACCGCAGCAATCTTGCCGCTTGGTGCATTGTACCTTTTGATGCGAGCAAACGCGGCCCTGAAGAACGCGCAGCCATGCTGGAGAAGCTGGGTCTGCATAAGTTTGTCTATGATTACCGGGCCGAACACATCCCCCAATGGGATGAGGAATTAACAGCTCTAAAAAAGCATGGCATTGAACTATTCGGCTGGTGGTTTCCGACCACACTGAATGATGAGGCCAAGAAGACGCTGGAGCTTTTCCAAAAGCATGGGGTCAAACCACAACTCTGGGTCAATGGCAATGGCGGTTCCACGGAAGTCAAAGACGCAGCAGATCAGCAGGCCCGTATCACCCAAGAAGTCGTGCGACTGAAGCCGATCTGCGAAGCCGCCGCACCGCTGGGATGCCAGGTGGCACTCTACAATCACGGCAACTGGTATGGCGAGCCAGAGAATGCCATCGCCATCGTCGAGGCACTGAAAGCTCAAGGCATCACAAACATCGGCATGGTGTACAATTTGCATCATGGCCATGGTCACCTGGAGCGTCTGGAAAAAGTGCTGCCCAAGATGCTGCCACACCTCCTCTGCTTGAATCTGAATGGCATGGATAAGGATGGAGAGAAGAATGGCCGGAAGATCCTTCCCCTGGGTGTAGGCACGGAAGATGTTCGAGTGCTCAAGATCATCGCCGCCAGTGGTTATCAGGGTGTTGTCGGCATCCTCAATCATACCAACGAAGATGCCGAAGGCCGGTTGCAAGATAATCTGGAGGGTCTGAACTGGCTGCGCCCCCAGCTATCAGGCAAACCAGCAGGACCCAAGCCCAAGTATCGGACCTATAGTGAGAGCACCGCTAAGACCGAATCTGCAACACACTCATCCCATCCCAAGCCGCAGCTAGT
>JAOZVT010000169.1 GCA_025869455.1 Prosthecobacter sp. | reverse complement strand
AGTATTTCTTTGCGATCAACTCAACAATCAAGTCGTGATTGAGAGAAAAAACCCATAACGGCTCATTTTTTTCGTATAAGTGGACGATTCCTTCATATAAACCCAAGTGATTAATAATGAACTCTGCACCACGCAGATGCCTGAAATAAAGCTGGTAATAAACGATTTCGACAAACCAAGAATATAAAGCACTATAATCAGAAGAGTGAGATGACTGCCTTCTTGCCTGCACCTCCAAATATCCCAGCACGCTTTCGTAGTGCAGATCATCTCTGCCTAGTACAGTTACAAAGTCCTCAATAACCTCATCCGGATGACCACCTCCTTGCTCTCTCCAGCCGACATTGAGGAGCTTCAATTTTTCGGCAGTTAGCCATTTTTTTATGTCAGACGTCAGCTCCCAAACGAGAGGCATGCTGACGTCATAGGAAGCACCAGCTCCGAGAAACAACCCTGTCATCCTTCGATGCATAATCCCCTCCCTTGATACTTGGGCCATAGCAAACTCCACAGTTGGCCAAGAGCATGAACAGTATCTCCAATTGTGGTTGACGTGCCGAGCATCGTTTTGGGGTATGCCCGAGCTGATACGCGCAAATTCACGTCTATTTGCGCTTTCAGCTTGATAAGTGACACTCATAGTGCAACAGTATTAGTAGAACACCTTAACTGATACGGACAGCACATCATGTTCATCCGCGCATACCTCCGAGCATCGACCGAAGAGCAGGACGCCGGCCGCGCCCGGGCATCGCTCGAGCAATTCGCCACCGACCACAACAAGGTAATCGCGAGTGTGTACCTGGAGAATGCCAGCGGCGCATCGGCAGATCGGCCTGAGCTGCTGCGCCTGCTCAAAGATGCGCGTAAGGGTGACGTCTTGCTGGTGGAGTCGATAGATCGCCTCTCCCGCCTTCCTGTGGAGGATTGGCAGAAACTCAAGGCTGCGATCGACTCCAAGGGCCTGCGCATCGTCGCGCTCGACCTGCCGACAAGTCACCAAGGAATGCAGGACACCAAAGGCGATGAATTCACCAGTCGGATGCTCGGCGCAATCAATTCGATGCTGGTGGAGATAATGGCCGCGATCGCTCGCAAAGATTATGAGCAGCGTCGTGAACGACAGGCCCAAGGTATCGAAAAAGCGAAGGCGGCTGGCAAGTACCAAGGCCGCCCCGTGGATGAGGGGTTACATAGAAGAGTGAAGGAATTATTAGGCGCTGGCCTAGGTATCCGAGCGACTGCACGCCATGCTAACTGCTCGACAACTACGGTACTCAGAATACGCGATCTCTAGGTCTTCGCCTCAGCTTGCTCCGAAGAGGCATCATTTACCGCGACTGTTGGTGCCGGTGGTGAATTCTTCTTGTGGAGCGCAGAGGTAGCAAGCGCAGTCACCTTATCTACGAAGCCGGGGACGCTCTTCACTGCGTCCTTCACCACGTCAGATGCTAAAAACTCATGCCAAGGACTACCAAAGCTATCGCTTTCAACAAGTCGCAGTGGTTGCTCATCAAGCCTGGAAAGCGCTGAACCTAACAACTGCTTTTCAAGCTCAGGGTCAATCCTCGCAGCTTCACGTCGATATCCTTCATAGGCCCGAGAAATAGACGCTTTAAAGGCATAGTCTTCGGAAAGACGAAAACGCTGCCCGATCTGTTTTGTTGATAGCCAGGCAAACCAAACCGGCCCTCCGACCGACAATATCGAAAGCACAAGATTTATGCCG
>JAOZVT010000168.1 GCA_025869455.1 Prosthecobacter sp. | reverse complement strand
CCTCCCCCAACGCCGCCCGTACTGGCAGCACCATCGTAGCCAACAAACCAGAAAGGAGACCACGCCGATTCATTCCCCATCCTTTGACGCAAGGACCGTGCCGTCAAGCCTAGAGACTGAACCCCTCCAGGCTAAGAAATGATCTCAGCCTAGATGGAAAATCACACCCTCGGAGTAAACTCCTGGCGGATATCATCCTTGTATTTCAGAGCTGGAGCAAACCTATCCGTCAACTGGCTCCACCCCTGCTTGGCCTCCTCAACCGATGTGCTTTCAGATATCTCTTCCATCAACGGATAGAGTTGGCTTTCCAAAGCCGCACCATAACCACGCCCCACCTCGGCAATGTGGGTAATCACAGCCATCGCCTTAAGCTCACGAGACAGATCCTCAAAAGGCAGATCCCCCTTTGCCCATGCCATAAAATCCGCCGCCATCTGCTTCCCACCATCAGGCTGTGAACCCGCAACCCCGGCCAATTGATTGTACGTGTCAGGCTTCCCCGCCATACGGATGACCGGGTCATAATCCTGCCACCCACGGTTCATGGAGATACCGTGTTCCCCTAAACCCTCATTGACCCGATTTTTTACCTGTTCACGGACAGTGCCGCGTTTCACAGGGTCATTTTCCGCCCACACAGAGGCAAACCAATGTTTTCCGAGAGTCTGAAATGCCTGAGCTTCTTGAAGTGCCATGCCGCCAAAGCTAGGTAAATCACATAGATAATCAACCCTTTTTTAAAACGCCTGATAATCATTACACCACACACCGCCAAGCAAAACAACAGGCCACCACCATCTAACAATCCTCCACTATAGACACCACCCCACTTCTATTCAGGCCTCAAAAAAAGAGTATCCCATCGAAAAGCCCCAGACGTCCCAGAATGCCCCCTAACAAATTATAGCGCATCACAGATCACCGAATACTGAACACCGATTACTGCCCCTTACTCAAGCTCCGGCGCCACATTCCCATAGGTCCACGGTTTCACAAAGGCGGGTGCTTTCAGGAACTCAGGCGCAGGGGCCGGAGTCAGCTCACGACTCAGGGAAATGCCCATGTCCGCCATTTGCCGACCTGCGGAAACCTCCAGATTGCTATACGAAGTCAACCGCGTCTCGTAACCACCACCATGCGGGCCAAAGGCCTCCTCCGTGGGCACATAACCCACAATGCCATTGGCCAGTTCCACCGGGAACGTGAAAGCAAACGGACTGCCCTTTTTAATATCCAGTCCATACTGCACAAAGTACTCCGCAGGATTGCTCACAAACGCCGCAGGCCCCACCTGGATCACCTGCACTTCAGAGTCCACCTTCGGCGTCACCTGGCACAGATAGTCCAGCATCAGGATCTCCTTGGCAAAGATCCACTCAGACGTGTCGCCCTTCGGTTTCCCTGCCTGCACGAGCTCCAGAGATTTTTGCACACGCGCAGGGGCCGGTTTGCGACGCGGAATCGCCAGCACCTTTTGCCGAGAATCCAGCACAGCGGTCGTGCTGCGTGGGCTGGAAAATAGCACCTTCAGCGCCTCCGCCCCCACACGTCCGCCCACCAGTTGAGCCCATTCTTCGGCCCCTGGTCGGCGATACTGGCTCAGGTTATCCACCTGCGTCACATCGCCACAGGCACCTTGCATAAAGACCACTGGCGCACGGCTATCCAGCGCCCCCTGGATGGTCTTTTCCAAGTAATAAATCCAGTTCGCCGAAATGCCCCCAGG
>JAOZVT010000167.1 GCA_025869455.1 Prosthecobacter sp. | reverse complement strand
ACTTTTTGAAAAAAGTTGGACTGGCTGCAAATGATGTGCCGAACACTATTGGCATCTTGCCTGTGTCTAAACAGCCGAGACGGCTGTTCTCTATAAAAAATGAATCTTCGATGCCTGCTAAAACAGACTGTAAATAAAGGGAGCGATCACGCTGCCTTTAGCAAACACCAGCACAGCCCCGAGCAGTAGCAGCATCATCACCAAAGGCATGAGCCACCATTTGCCCGACTGAGCAAGGAAGGATAGAAACTGGCCGATGATTTTGAAACGCTTCATGAAGGAGTATTCGAGCGTCCACCTTAAGGCAACCAGGCCCCAGTTAAAATAACTTTTCGTGGTGCTTCCGCTCACGAGGCTTCTTTTTTATCCACAGGCTGTCCAATTCCGCCCCACGCCGCATCTGCATAAAGGACAGTCCAAAGACCCGCCCCATCAGGCTGGTCGGGATCACCACAAAGACAAAGAGCAGGATCAAAATCACCCGCGACATCACCCAGCCCAGGCATAGAGAAAGAAACATCCACGCCAAATGCAGGCGATTCAGGGCACGTGGAAAAACCAAGCCGGTCATGGCAAAAAGTGCAGCCACGATGCCAAAACCGTACGTCCACGCGGTAGCGTGCCCGTGCTTCCAATAGGACACACCCGCCAAGACCAAAGCCGCTGCCGCCATGACCAGACCAAAACTGCGCAGCGCCTTCGGTGTCCGGTCCACCTCACGCAACTCTTGGAGAATGATGTTTTCTTCAGGCATGGGCATCAGTCAGGCTGGAATTGCTCCCTCCAATTTTCTTTTTCCACCCAGGCGGGTTGGTCAGCTTTATGCAGGAGGTAGGGGCCGATGGCCAGCACATCCATGTCTGTGCGCATGAAGCAGGTATAAGCCTGTGCAGGAGATTCCACCACCGGTTCGCCACGCAGATTGAAGGACGTATTCACCACCAACGGGCAACCCGTCAGGGCTTCAAAACGACGAATCATTTCATGGAAAACCGGATGCGTTTTTTCATCCACACTCTGGACACGTGCCGAGCCATCCACATGCGTCACCGCAGCAATGGTGGAGCGCGGAATATGCAGTTTATCCAGGCCACTCAGGCTCGATTCATCCGCATCATCGACTAACAAACGATGCTTTTCCGCTACTGGTGCAACTAACAACATGTATGGACTGGGGCGATCCAGATCAAACCACTCCACCTCTTTGCCAGCCAGGATGGCTGGAGCAAACGGGCGGAACCCTTCACGAAATTTTATCTTCAGGTTCAGCCTCCGCTGCATGTCCACGACTCGCGGATCTCCCAGGATCGAACGTGCCCCCAGTGCTCTTGGACCAAACTCCATGCGCCCCTGAAACCAACCGACGATTTTCCCCTCCGCAATGCATTGAGCCACCTGCTCCGTCAGTGCTTCCGTCGAGTCCAAGCGATTCGCCTTTGCACCCAATTCCGTCAACGCAGCCCCGATCTCCTCAGCCGAGTACTCACTGCCCAAATAACTGCCCTGCTGCCAATCCACGCCCGACGTAAAAACGCGCGGCTGATCCAGGAAATGATGATGCACAGCCAAGGCCGCTCCGAGCGCGCCCCCAGCATCACCAGACGCAGGCTGGATATAGATGTCATCAAAGATCTTCTCACGCAGCAGCTTGCCATTCGCCACGCAATTCAGCGCCACTCCACCCGCGAGACACAGATGCCGCTCCCCGGTTTCTTGGCGCACATGTTTAGCCAT
>JAOZVT010000166.1 GCA_025869455.1 Prosthecobacter sp. | reverse complement strand
ATTCAAACCCAAGTACGTGACTTTGCTGTTAGGCATGAATGATGGTCAGTACAGTGACTTCGCGCCCGAGATTTTTGCCACGTATCAAAAGGACATGACTCAGGTTCTGGAAAACATTGAGGCTCTGGGGGCACGGACGGTGGTCTTTACGCCGACTCCTTTTGATCATCATCAGTTAGACCTGCGCATGAAGGACCCCACCTATCGATTCAAAGACCGCAGCTTTTCGCCGCAATACAATGCGGTGCTGGGTTTCTACGCGGGTTGGCTGCGGGAAACAGCGGGGCAACGTGGGCTTCCCTGCGTGGACCTGTGGGGGCCGCTGAATGATTTCACCTTCACGGCACGTCGCACAGAGGCAGACTTCTCCCTGGTGCCGGATGCGATCCATCCAGGGGAAGCGGGGCAGTTCATCATGGCCTACAATCTCCTTTACCAACTCAATCCCGATCGTAAGGCAGTCAGCTCGATCACCCTGAACAAACGTGGGGAGCAATGGATGGCTGCGGCGGGTGCCGAGATAAGCGATTTAAAGTCGTTGCCTGAGGGTAAGGGAGTGTCTTTCACCCACCTCGCCACTGCCCTGCCGTGGGCCGTGCCGGAGGCGGGTTCGGCAGAAAAGATGAAGTGGGAAAGCGCCAAGCCAGCCGCGCTAGGCATGACGCTCACGCATGCGGGCCACCGCTTGGGCTCTGAGCGACTGAAGATCTCCGGTCTGGCCCCAGGGATGTATGAAGTTCTGATTGACGGCCAGTCCATTGGCAAACCGGTGGCGAGCACAATTCTGGCGGCCAAGATTGAACTGCAAGACAACGCAGCCACCCCACAGCACGAGCAAGCCCTGCAAGTGGCGCTGCTGAATCGCGAGCGCAATGACAAGGCCATGCGTCCCCTGCGTGACATCTGGGGCAGCATCAAAGGCATGCGCAAGAAACTCGACGCAGCCAAACCGGAAGATCGTGAACGCCTGGAAAAGGACATTGCTGCTAAGATTGCTAGCACTCAGCCACTCATCGCCCTGGGACGCGACTATGAAGAGAAGCTCCACGCGGCGGCTCAACCAAAAGCGCGGCACTATGAAGTCCGTCTCCTGCCGCCACCTGCGCCTAAAAAGGCCGTTAAGAAGTGACCGCTAACAGCGCACCATCATCTGTTAGGCCAAGCCAGGTTGAGTGGCTTGGCCGACTTTGGACGAGCTAAAACTCGGGTTCCTTACAGGCGCTTGTTGAGGAACTGGCGGCTTTGGACAATGGCGAGAACGGCTGAGGAAAAGTGGCCGTTGTTGGCGGCAAGATCTGTCTTGATCTTTTCCATCAGTTTCTTGTCCGTTGGCAGCACCTGACGCCCCAACGCAAAGCCGATGAGCTTACGCGAGAAGTGATGCGTGAGCTGGTCATCCTGGGTTTTGAGATAGTCACGCAGACCTTCGAACCCGACGAACTTGGCTCCACTTTTGACCTGGCCAGAGGTGTCTAAGGGCAGGCCACTTTCATCTTTTTCACGGTAGCGTCCAATGGCATCAAAACCTTCCAAGGCGAAGCCGAGGGGATCAATGCGGTCATGGCAGCCCGAGCAGGATTTGGAGGCGCGGTGTTGCTCCAGCATTTCGCGGACAGTGGCTGGTTTAGCACCGTGTTCTTTCAGTTCCGGGACATCGGCGGGCGGCGGTGGCACGGGGGTGCCGAGCACGGCCTGAAGTAACCAGTTACCACGCAACACCGGGCTGGTGCGGTGGCTGCGAGAGGTCTTGGTCAGCAGGCTGCCTTGACCAAGTAGGCCACCGCGATGCTGAGCCTTCACCGTGACTTTGCGGAACTCTTCGCCTGTGATTCCTGGCACACCGTAGTGTTTGGCTAAACGTTCATTAAGGAAGGTGTAGTCGGCCCCCACGATTTCCTGCACGGGGCGGTCTTCACGAATGAGGTTGGTGAAAAAGAGGGTGGTTTCACGATCCATGTCCTTGCGCAATTCGGGGGTGAATTGGGGGAACTTTTTGTCGTCCACCGCGCTGTGTTTTTCGAAGCCTTTGAACTCCAGCCACTGACCCGCAAACTCTTTGGCCATGGCTTCGGCCTTGGGATCTTTCAGCATGCGCTTCACCTGAGCAGTCAAGACTTCAGGCTTGAGTAAGCTACCATCGGTCGCGGCTTTGCGGAGTTGCCAATCCGGCTGCGAAGACCAAAGGAAGTAACTCAGGCGGGAGGCGAGTTCCCAAGCGTTCAGAGAGACTTCGGTGGGGACGATCGTGTCCACGGGTTTGGCTTGGCCTTCGGATTTCCCAGCAGGAACAACCGTATTACTTTTTGCAGTGACCTTGTTGGCGGGTTGGCCCTTGTCTTGGCTAGCAAGAATTTGTGCATTGCTGGTGCCCACCTCTGTTTTATACAAGAAGTTAGGCGAGACAAGAATGAGGGTCACCACCTCACGGGCGGCAGACTCACGATCCAGATCTTTGGTTAGGCCGTCCTGGTAGAGCTTGGAAAGCAGAGTACGCTCGGCTTGAGTCGTTGGACGTCTCCAGGCCTGACTGGCAAAGCGATGCAGGTTCTGACGCATGAGTTCATCATACTTTTCTTGCTGATCTTTTTTCAGCGTGTCCCGTGAGACATATTCCCAATCGGTACGCATTTGCTCCCAATGCCGTTTTTCTTGTTCAGGCAGCAATTTGAGCAATTGCTCATCGCTGAAATAATAGACGCCAGGGCCGGGTCGGCTGCTGTAAAAGTTTTTCGCCACTTCTTCCAGTCGGCGTTCATACATGTCTGGAAACACCGCTTTCATGCGGCTGAAATCAGCCATGGTCCGGCGGTGAGCATCGGTATTGCGTTTCCATACGGTGAGCACACCGGGGATGATATCCTTTGGGTTAGGCGGCGTATCCACACAGAGCGTCCACTGCACGGTGGCCTGATCCACCTCTGGATTACGCATGTCCAGACGTCCTGCACCAAAAACTTCGGCGGTGTCTTCTGGTAAAGGAAGGGTAATGACCACCGGTGCTTTGGCGGCGAGGACGTTTTCACCAATGCCATTTTTACCCAGAGGATCTTTGCCAAAATAGGAGAGAGCTTTGGTGGTTTCAGCGATGCGCTTTTTCAGAAGGTCTGCGGTGACATCCTTGGGCGCAGGTTTGCCGGACTCGATGTCTTTGAGTGATTTTTTATCACCCGTTAGCAGTTGGCGCATGTAAGGCGCGTATTCGTAGTTCTTGCCCTTTTTGCGAAAGGTTAGGCCCGTAAAAGTCACATAGTCGCCGCCATTGCCATCGCCGATATCACCCAGAACGACATGGAAGGCACGCTTCCCCTGAGTCGGCACACGCGTGCCACCGTAGGTGCGGATGCCGTCAGCATCCTGCTGGCGACGCTGAACGCCGGAGCCGGGTTTGTCGGGGTGGTTCCAGGAATGACGCTGTTCTTCAATGGTCTGCAAACCTGCCAACACGGGGGCTGGTACTTCCTTAGGTTTGGCCGCGTCTGGTCCTGGCAGATTCCGCCAAGGCACTTTGGTCAGATCCAGGAAGCGAGACTGAGTTTTGGTGTCATTGAGCATGTTCCACCAATTGGTTAGGAAAGGGACGGACAACTTGGCGTCCTTGGCCAGTTGTTCCAGGGAGGTGGCTCCAGTGAGATCCTTGTGCTTCCATTTCCAGCAGGCGAGCATGTAGTCTGCCTCATGCAGTTCACGGTCAAAGTTAGGCAAAAATGGCCCAGACATCTTTTGATACCAGACATACAGAGCTTGCTGGGACTGACCTTTGACCTGAGCGGTGCCACGCAGTCCCACGCGTTGAGGACTGAAGGTGATGCCCGTGCCAGGGAGGATGGTCGCGTGATCGGCCAGCTTGCGGGCAGCAGCCAAATACTTGTCAAGTTGGGCAGGGTTAACAAACAGTGTGTCACCCGTATTGGCAAAGCCTTCGCCGCCACCACCGTCAGGCTGAAATTCCTTGCCTAACCCGTAGTCTATTCCGGTGAGGTCACGAATGGTGTAGTCATACTCCGCATTGGTGAGACGACGCAAAGTAACAGGCCCTGGATCGCCCGCATTGGCGGCGGCCACGTAATCCAAGGCACCCGTGGCCCAGGTAAGGAGTTTCTTTTTCTCTTCCGCAGTCAGTTGCGTTTCATCTTCAGGCGGCATTTCGCCTTTGTTCACGACGTCCTGCACCTTTTCCCAAAGCGCGTATTCTTTTTCGACCGATGGATCTTTGTCCAGTCGCTCCAGGTCCACCCCACCCTTGGTTTTCTTGCCGTTGTGGCAGTCGTAACAGGTTTCGGCTAACATCGGCTGCACGGATTTCCACTCCGGTGCCGCATGAAGCGTGGCAGCGAGGGACATGAAGACGAAAAAATGGGCGGAAGGGTTCATCCGATAAAGCATGGGCAAGGCCAGAGTTTGGGGGGTAAGTAAAATACGTTAATTCAAGGCAAAATCATGCACTTTGACGCAGGGCGCGAAACTGGAGAGGGTGAAAAGGCGGGGCCAATGAGGCCGGCCCGTTTGAATTTAACGGCTACGGAAGAGAATACGTGGCTGGGGAGCTCAGGCGTGAAACTCAATTTTACGAACTCGGATTCACTGAAGCAGCCATTTATTGGGCGGCTTCCAGGCCCATCATGACAAGCCCTGAATCCGGGCCCATGTCTGGGCCAGATTCAGGGACTATTTGATTTTTAGAAAGGGGCTGTCCAAATGCTCAAGCCATCACTTGGCCTTCCAGATGCGCACATCGTCAAACAAAACGCCGGGACCCGTGACGGTGAAGTGGAAGCTGGACTTCGTTTCGTGGGCGATTCCAGGGGACTTCAAATAGGCCACGGGTGTGCCATCCACACTGACGCGGAGCTGGTCACCAACGAGTTCGAGGCTGGCTTGGTACCACTTCTTTTGCTCCAGATTGACCTTGCCGACGGACCCACGGCCTTCGAGGAGTTTTTCGGCGTCGGCTTTGCGGGCCGGGTCTTTGCGCATTTCGAAGATGTCATTGCGCATGACACCTTCTTTGTCATCACCCAGACGGATTTGTTTGGGGGTAAAGGCGATGCGGCAGATGTGACCTGCGTGGGAACCCTTGAACTTTTGGTCGTCGAAGACTGCATTGAAAGTGGTGGAACCCACAAGCTGGAATTTGAACTCCACGACCACGTCTTTCATGGGACTGTAAACGCGGCCTACGGAACCATGATCCGCGCGTGTCTGCACGCCTTTGAGTTTGCCATCTTCCACCGTGAAAGTGGGGATGATGGATTTCCAACTGCCAAGGTCGGTGCGCTCAAAATCATCGGAGATGAGTTGCTCACCTTTTTCAGCCAAAGGCTTGGCCGGGATGTCGGCAGCAGCACACGCGAACGGAAGAGCGAGGCAAAGGAACGGGAGGAGTTTCATATAGGTATAACTAAAAGGATGGGGGTGCGAGAGTGAGCTTCTCGTTCTTATTTGGCCGTGATCACGGAGTAATAAGCCCCGACTTCCTGGCCATCGGCTGAGGTAAAGACGGGAGAGAGTTGATGGGAACCTGCGGTGAGGGTGGTGGTGAAGGTGACCTGGACGGCTCCTTCAGGGATTGGCTGAGTTTCCAAGTCTTTGCCATCCACTCTCAAAGTAGCGGTGGTGGCTGGGATGGAGATGCCTTCATAGGCACGGTAAGCGCGATTGCCACCTGGAACATTTGCGCCAGCCGGGAGGGCGGCAGTGATGGCTCGGTTCGCTTCGACAGGCCAGCGTCGGAGGCTGATTTCATAGCTGCCGGGAGTGATTACCTTCACCGCCCAGTAACCTTCATGCTTGGACTTCGCTGGTTCAGCATTGCCTTTCTTGGCTTTGCCCGCAGGACGGCGTGGCGGTCCGAAACCCATGGCTTGGCGGATCTGCTGCTGGTTCCAGGGTGGCAGGTTTTCTTGGATCCAATCATGCCCGCTGAGGCTGACCACAGGATGCTCAGGATGGCCCAAGTAGATCTCTGTGGTGTTGGCAAAAGTAGGCTCTAATTCTGCCCACCACGCCTCGTAAAAAGCAGTCATCTTCGCGACTTGATCAGGGTGTTCTGCGGCTACGTCATGCTCCTGACCGGGATCTTTTTTGATCTCGTAGAGTTCCTTGCCATTCACCAGCCGCCACTGCTGTGACATGACGGCGGATTTGCGCCATTTCACAGGGTCCCGCACGCGCTGGGAATCGGTGATGAGGAAACGCTCTGGCCAGTCGTCTGTTTTAGCAGAAGGGTCCAGCAAAGGGCGAATGGAAACACCGTCGAACTTGAGCTGATCAGGCTTCTTAGCCTCCGTGATGTCCAGCATCGTAGGCACGATGTCCACGGCGTGACAGAGGGTGTCATTGACGTGTTGATGATCCCAACCAGCTGCAGGCCAATGAGCGATGAAGGGGACGCGATGACCGCCTTCATATTCACTATTCTTTTTTCCCTTCATGCCCGCATTGAAGACCTTTTCACCAGAGGCAGTGCCGTTGTCCGTGGTGAAAACGAGGAGAGTGTTTTCTTCAAGCGCCAGTTCGCGCAGCAAGGCACGCATGCTGCCGACATTGTCATCAATGTTGGTGATCATGCCAAAAAACGCAGCCAGCTCAGGAGACTGATCCGCATACATGTCCATGTATTTCTGCGGGGCGTGCAGCGGACCATGCGGAGCATTGAGAGCGATGTAGGCAAAGAAGGGTTGCTTTTTAGCCGTCTGCGCCCGAATGAACTTTTGGGCCTGTTCAAAGAACACATCCGTGCAGAAGCCCTTGGCGGGCTCGACTTTGCCATTGTGATAGTAGTGACCATCAAAGTAAGCATTGTCCCATAAGTCGGGTGTCTGGCCAACTCCGCCGCCGCCATGACGATAGACTTCGGTAAAACCACGATCCTCAGCACGATATGGATACGTGTCCCCAAGATGCCATTTGCCAAACATGGCGGTGGCATAACCACTGTCTTTCAGCAACTGGCCCAAGGTGATTTCATTGTCCCGCAACATGGAGCGCCCATTGATGGTGTGCCACACGCCTGTGCGATTTGTCCAATGGCCGGTAAGCAAGGCCGCGCGGGTAGGTGAGCAAGTGGGGGCAACGTGGTAGTCACTGAGCTGGGGAGACTCTGCGGCTAGCTTGTCAATGAAGGGTGTTTTGACGACAGGATTCCCTGTGTAGCCCAGATCCCCGTAACCTTGATCATCCGTGATGATGAATACAATGTTAGGCCGAGTCGGTGTCGCAGAAAAGGCTGAGCCAACAGCACTCAGGGTAAGGGCTAAAAGGAACTTCTTCATGATTGCAAAAAAGGTAACGCAGAAGCGCTGGAGGTCTTGCCTTGGGTTGGATCTGGGACAAAGGTGATATGCGCTACTTGAACATCAATTCTTCGCCGCTCGGAGGAGGCGGGAGAGTCGGCTCACCGGAAAGAAGGCCTTGCCTAACAAGAAAGCGATCCGCTGCAATGAGGGTGACTCTTTGCCATGGACCTTTGTTAAAGAAGCTGTGGCTCTGACCTTCCGCCAAGCCGAGTTCCGTGGTCGTATTGCCGATGGTTTTCAGTTTTGCATAAGCCGTGTCCCAGCCCTTTTTCCAGGGATCTTTCGTGCCAAAAAAAGCGATGGCTGGTGCTTGGTTGGGCTTCAGATAGTTCAGCACATCTATCTCGGGATCTGCTGCGTCATCTGCTGTAAAGGCGGGATTAAACCAGAGATAAGCGACCACGCTGGTGTCGATGTCTTTTGGGTCAGCAGGATCATTGAGTCCCGGATTCAGAGTTGCGAGCGCGGAGACGTGGCCACCAGCAGAGCCACCGCCTGTGATGATGCGTTGCGGGTCAATGCCTAGCTCGGGGGCCTTTTGTTTGAACCAACGAATGGCGCTTTTAGCATCGGTCACACAAACACGTTTGTGGCTTTCACCCTTGGGCTGATTCTTGACCTCGGCCTTGCCGAGCATCTGGTATTCTGCCGTAGCACAGACAAGACCTCTGCTAGCAAAGTAAGCACAGGCAGTGCGGAACTGCTGCAAGGTACCGCCCGTCCAGCCGCCGCCATGAAACAGGATCAGGCCGGGAACCTTGGCCGTGGCAGGATCATGATTCGGTGGGAAATAGATCTCCATCTGGCGGGGTTGGCCTGCGGAGGTCTTGTAAATGTAAACCTTTCCAGGAGTGTCGGTGTCCTTCTCCTTTTTGACTTTAGCTTTCGTTTCTGCCGCTGGTAAACTTGTCAGGGAGATAACCGCAAGAGTAAAGAGAAGGGCGAGTGAGTATTTCATGAGGGACGATCCAATGATTGGTTAGGCTGTGGCGTTGAGGCTTATTTTTTATAGTCAGCACCCGTGAGGCTTTGCAGCACTCCCTGCTGCCATTCGTGAAGTTGAATCTGTAACTTCTCTGCGATGGCGGGTTGTTGCTTGATGAGGTTGGTCTTTTCCGCTGGGTCCATTTTGAGGTCGAAGAGTTCCTTCTTTGGCTCACCTTTTTTCTGATCATGAATGACCAATTTGAAGTCGCCATCAATGATCGAGCGGGGGCCAAGGTAATCAGCCTCACTGAGGGCAGGATGATGATAGTTCGTGAAATCACGAGTGGCCTTTCCACCAGATTTTTTGACGAGCGGAGTTGTGCCTTTTTGCAGTTCAGGATCGATCCAAGGTTTGAGATCCATTCCTTTGAGGCGGGCGGAGGGATAGTCCCAGAAATAGAGCGGCGAAGGACGCACCTTCATCTTTCCATCCAGCAACGGCGTGAGGTCAATGCCATCCAGCGGACGATCCGGCAGAGGTTGACTCGTGAGTGCACAAAGCGTGGGCAGTAGGTCACTGGTGCTGGCGCGGGCACTGGAAACACGCAGCTCAGGAATCCGTGTCGGCCACTCGATTAGGCCTGGGACGAGCGTGCCGCCTTCGTAAACCTGACCTTTGACACCACGATGAGGAACTCCCAATGCACCATCCGCTGACGTGCCATTGTCACCACAGTAAAAGAGGAGGGTATTCTCACGCAGCCCCTTAGCGGCCAAATATTTCCGCATCTGACCAATGGAGCGGTCCATGGCGGTGATTTCCGCATAACGTTCGCGCAGGACTTCCCCTTGTGGGCGTGTCACGGGTCCCCCGGTTTCATTGGAAGTTAGGCGAACTTTCTTGGTGTATTTGGCTGGTAGGTCATCATACAGCGCAAGGTCTTCAGGCATGCCACTGTAAGGTTCATGCGGCGAACCAAACCAGACGACCGTGAAGAAGGGTTGATGGGCTTTTTGAGCGCGATCAATGAATTTAATGGCCTCTTGAATGACCACCTCTGAGCTTTCTCCCTGAATGACTTCTGGCGGTGCCCCATTGCGGGAGAGGGAGGGGTTCAGTTCAAAGAAGTTGTCATGGGAAACCCACTCTTGAAAGCCCATGGCACCAGGGCTGGTGGGAGAGTCTGCTTTGACTGCACCGAGATGCCATTTGCCAAAGTGACCGCATTGATAGCCTGCTTTGTTCAGGATATGGGCGACGGTGATTTCTTCCGGTCTGAAAGACCAACCCGGAGCGAAGGTGCCCATTCGGTTAGGATGCCGACCTGTAAGGAAGCTAGCCCGTGTGGGGGAGCAACTGGGATGCGCGGCATAAAATTGATCCAGGCGCAGACCCGTGGCGGCCATCTCATCCATCACAGGTGTTTTCACATGCGGATGACCATTGTAACCCGTTTCTTCCCAGCCGTGGTCATCGCCCATCAGCAGAACGATGTTAGGCTGAGTTCCAGCGGCAGGCATTGCTATACTCAGGCCTAACGTAAAGCAATATACAGTAAGGGCGAGGAGAGGTAGGAAGGTCTTTTTTATCATGCTCATCTGGGATCTTATTTCTTCGCTGGCGTCACTGGTCCTGTGCCCTGCGGGTGCTTGGTGCCGGGTCGATCAATCTTTTGTGCCCCCGGAGGCAGGGCAAAGGGAATGAGCGAAGCTCCACTCAGAGGCTTGAGACGGAGGTCTTTGATCTGCACCGTGTTGGCATTGCCATGATGGAGCTGAATGGCCAGCAAGCCCTCCAGGGCGCGGCCTTTTTCGTCATGATCAATGAGCTCTGAAGTGATCTGACCGTTGATCTTGTGAATGAGATGATTTCCACGGGCGATGATGGTGTACTCGTTCCATTGAGAGACATCCACCTTCACTGGTTCATGCTCGGCCACGAGCCAGCGGACGCCTTTCGTATCGAGCACCACGTCTTTGCCATTGAGGCCAAAGATACCGCGACCTTTTTCCTCATACGTCATGCCCGTGTGTTCGATGGCGGGGTGAATATCGCACTGATAGCCTGTGATGCCCCACGGACCCGTCTCAGGCAGAGCTCGGCTGCGATATTGGATGCCGGAATTGTTATCGCCGATGACACGGATGGTCGCGTGGAGTTCGAAGTCCTTCACGACTCCTCCGCGCCAGATGAGAAAGGTGTTGGTGGTGGGGCTTTCAGGGCCGCTGCAAGTGCCGATGACCAGCCCTTCTTCTACCTTCCAGAGCTTCGGGTCGCCATCCCAACCCGTGAGGTCCTTGCCATTGAACAAGGAAGTAAAGCCATCTTGGGCGAATGAGGCAGAGACTAGACTGAACGAAGTGAGGAGTAGGAGGATGGATTTCATGCGACAGTTGCAAAAGAGGCAGCCCTTCTAACTCCCCGTAGCCCCCTTTTCTGTCGTCATTCTTGCCGAAGTTGTTGAGGCTCCGCTCCTGTTCGTCCTCCTAATCTTCTCCAGGTTCATGAGTGAAGACCTGCCTTCTGGCGAATCGAGTCGAGCACCTCGGTCCCGTAAGGACGGTGAGGGGAACGCACACCCTCTAGTAAGGCTGATTCGAGGGCTGGCGACTCCTCAAACTCTTGACGCTCTAGCACACGCAATGCTGTTCTGACCACATCTTCCTCATCGGCATAACGTCCTGTCTGCACCAGTTGATGAACAAACTGATTGAGTGCTGGGGGCAGGAAGATCTCCATGATCTAATATGCCCCAACTCTATCTGCACAGGCAACCTGAAAAAGATTGCAGGTTGGTGCTCTGATTTCTGGCGTTTTTATGGTTTCTCTTCACCCTATTTCCTTCACCCACTATGACTTCCACCCGAAAGACTCCTGAAGAACTGCGCTCCTGGCGCTGGTATGGCCGTGATGAACTGCGCTCCTTTGGCCACCGTTCGCGGGCGAAACAGGCGGGTTGGGGTGCTGAGGATTATGTGGGTAAGCCGGTGATTGGCATTCTTAACACCTGGTCAGAACAGAACTCCTGCCACATGCACCTGAAGCTGACGGCGGATGGTGTGCGTCGTGGCATTTTGCAGGCAGGCGGGCACCCCATGGAGATTCCTGTGCTTTCTGCCGGGGAGATGCTGACGAAGCCGACGGCGATGTTTCACCGCAATCTGCTAGCGATGGAGGCGGAGGAAGTCTTGCGTGGCAATCCTCTGGATGGCGCGGTGCTGCTGGGTGGGTGCGATAAATCCACGCCGGGCCTGCTCATGGGAGCTTTCAGCATGGACATCCCGATCATCTACATGCCCTGCGGGCCGATGATCAAAGGCAACTGGCGCGGTGAGACGCTGGGCTCTGGCAGCGATGTGTGGAAATACTGGGATGAAAAACGCGCAGGCAACCTGAGTTGGGAACAGTGGTGCGAGATCGAAGACGGGATCGCCCGTAGTCCTGGTCACTGCATGACCATGGGCACGGCCTCCACCCTGACGGCACTGGCGGAGACGCTGGGCTTGGTCATTCCTGGCGCTTCCTCCGTGCCAGCGGTGGACAGTGCTCATGTGCGCTTAGCGGCAGCAGCAGGAAGACAGATCGTGGAGAATGTGTGGGAAGACCTGAAGCCTTCGAAGATTGTCACCGAGCGCTCGTTTGAAAATGCCATTGCAGTGGACATGGCCCTGGGGGGCAGCACGAATGCGATCGTGCATTTGGTAGCTATGGCGGGCCGCTTGGGCATCAAGCTACCTTTGGAAAAGTTTGATGAAATCAGCCGCCGCATCCCCCTACTGGCGAACATGCGCCCAGCAGGGAAGTACCTGATGGATGAATTCTTCGTGGCGGGTGGTTTGCGCGCGTTGCTAAATGGCATGCGTGAACTCTTGCACACGGATGTTTTGACCATCACGGGCAAGACCCTGGGTGAAAATGTGGAAGGCTGCGAGATCTACCAACCGGATGTCATCCGCACGCCAGCGAACCCCATCCAGCCGGATGGTGGCACAGCGATTCTGCGTGGCAATCTTTGCCCAGATGGAGCCGTGATCAAGCACGCCGCTGCCACACCGGAGCTCTGCCAGCACACAGGTCCTGCCCTGGTCTTTGACAGCTACCCAGAGATGAAAGCGCAGATCGATAACATGGATCTGGATGTGACGAAGGACACGGTCTTGATCCTACGCAATGCGGGTCCCGTGGGGGCACCAGGGATGCCAGAATGGGGCCAGCTACCCATTCCGAAGAAGCTGATCATGCAAGGCATCCGCGATATGGTGCGTCTCTCAGACTGCCGAATGAGTGGCACCAGCTACGGAGCCTGCGCACTACACATCGCCCCAGAGAGTGCGATCGGGGGGCCGCTGGCCCTGGTGAAAAATGGTGATTTGATCGAGCTAGATGTGCCTAACCGGAAGTTGCATCTGCATGTGAGCGATGAAGAACTGGCCATACGCAAAGCGGCCTGGAAACCCGCCCCGCCAAGATACCATCGTGGTTATGCGAAGCTCTTTGTGGACCATGTCACGCAGGCCAATGAAGGCGTGGACTTTGATTTCCTTCAGCATGGTCCGGCAGTGCCAGAGCCAGAGATTTATTAAGCTGCAAACACGGCTCAAAAAAAGCGGCTACGGGATATTTACCCGTAGCCGCTGGTTTGTAATCAAAGCCTGACTAACCGCGATGCGACGCTTTGACACCGCATGCTGCTGCGGTGTTCTGAGCGGCTTTTTCAGCGCGTTGCTTCAGCGTGTGGCGCACCTTAGTGGTCACGCCTAGAAGCGCTTCATCAAAGGTGTAGCCATCCGCCTGAGCCTGCATGTCAGGACCAGGAATCTTGAAAGTCGTGGTAATTCGGTAGCGATAAGCTGCATTCTGCGGCTGCTCCACGCGTGCGGTGACATCTGTCACGGCTTTTTGCTGTCGCGCTTCCAAAAAGAGAGCCTGCAGTTTTTCCTCCCATTCGGGACGTGCATCGCAACCGAAGTACTGAATGTGTGTGGTCATGGTGGATGTATGTATGTTAATGACTCGCCTTCGAGTCTCTCAATAAGAACGACGGGTCCCTACCTTGAGACATTCCAAGGCTGACAAGTGTTTGTAACCCTGGAGCCTCAAGCGTTGATCTTTATCTTCGCGGAGTAGAAAAAAGAATGCACTTTGTCTGCATGTCTTGGTTGCCTGAATCAAAAGATCACCTCCCTCTCACTTGGTGGAAGAGCCAACCCATCTACCTTTCAGCCATTCTGGCACTGATTGGCGTGGCTAGCATGATCGCGACAGTGATTCTTGGTCCGGAAACAGCCAGCTACTTCATTTTCTCTTATCCAGGGCTGCTGGAACTGCGTCTGTGGACACCCCTGACCTATGTTCTAATCAACTGGCCTAGCCTTTGGTTGCTGATCGGCTGCTTCATGCTCTGGCGTTTTGGTGAGGCCGTGGAACGCCACCTTGGCCGTAGCAGCTTTGTGCGGATGCTCGTCATTCTGTTGCTGGTCTCCCCTTTGCTGGTGACTATCGCCGGCCTGCTAGGTTCCCAACGTGGTTGCAGCGGGATCACAGCCTTGGAATTTGGCGTTTTCATCGCCTTTGCCACCCTGTACCCTCGGGTGCAGATTTCGATGATCTTGTTTTCTCTGGAGGCATGGATTTATGCCACGGTCTTTGTAGGGGTTGCCGCTCTATCTGCTCTTGCCGCACGGGACTGGATTTCTCTGATGACCTTGATGGGCCAGGTGGGCACCGCTTATGCTTACATCCGCTATGAGCAGGGGGCCCTGACTCTGCCAGCCATGCCCGACTTCAGCGCCAAACGGACGGAACCCACCAGCCGCCCCCGCAGTTCCTCCACAACGACAACGGCAAAACCTAAGAAACGCAGCCCTGCCGTGGATGACATCCTGGACAAAATCAGCCGCGAAGGCATGCAAAGCCTGTCTGCTGAAGAGCGCCGAATCCTGGACCAAGCCAGCGACGACCTGCAAAATGGCAGGCGTTGAGGGGCGTTTACGCGCCGAACTTGCCCACATATTCAGCAAAGCCTGCGGCCTGCTTTTGCAGACGCTCTAGCAAGGCCGCATCTGTGAATTGGCCCTCTTTGAGCACCTCACCCACGCTGGGTAAGAACACACGGGTCGGGAAAAGATGCGCATTTCGGTAAGCCAGAATGTGCTGGAGCTGCTCCACCGATCGCAACGCGCCCCACATGCCAGCGGCGAGACCGACGAAGCATACGGGCCGATTTTCAAAGCTGGCTGGGAACGGCAGCATGTCGATGAAGTACTTCAGCACGCCAGGGAAGCTGCCATTGTACTCAGGGGTCACGATGACCACGCCTTGACTAGACAAGATGGCCTCCGCGAAGGGAGCGAAGGAGGCTGGCTTCTCCGCGTAGGAAGTGGGTAAAAAGATCTCCTGCGGCAGATCGGCCAGATCCAGCACCTGACAAGGCACGCCCAACTGCTCATAGATGAGAGCGAGGATGTTGGTGATTTTACGGGTGTTGCTACCGGGACGGTTCGTACCGCAGAGGAGGGTAATCATGGGAGAAACAAACGGACTTCTGCCCATCATGCCAGCAACTTCGGCACCAATTCGCCATGTACGTTCGTCAGGCGCATGTCCAGGCCTTGGAATTTCACCGCCAGCTTCGTGTGCTCAAAGCCCAGGAGATGCAGCAGCGTGGCATGCAGATCATGCACATGCACGGGATCTTCGGTGACATTGAAACCAAACTCATCCGTGGCACCCAGCGTCAGGCCCGGTTTCATGCCGCCACCCGCGAACCACATGGTGAATGCGTTCGGGTGGTGGTCGCGCCCGTCACTGCCGCCCTGCACCATGGGCGTCCGGCCAAATTCACCGCCCCAGATGACGATGGTATCTTCCAGCAAGCCACGTTGTTTCAAATCCCGGACCAGAGCCGCGCAGGGCTTGTCCGTCTGACCACACTGATCTTTCAAACCTTTAGTTAGGCCACCATGATGATCCCAGGCTTCATGAAAGAGCTGGACAAAGCGAACCCCGCTTTCAATCAGACGCCGGGCTAACAAACAATTGTTAGCAAAAGAAGCCTCGCCTGGTTTGGCCCCATACATATCCAGAATGTGCTGCGGCTCACGACCAATGTCCATGATCTCAGGGGCCGTGTGCTGCATGCGGTAGGCCAGCTCAAAGCTATTGATACGGGAGGCAATCTCTGGATCTCCCATGATCTCCAGCCGCTCTTCATTGAGCTGCTTCAGCGTGTCCAGCGTGTTGCGTTGGGTGGCATCTGTCACCCCCTTGGGATTGCTCAGGTACAGCACGGGCTCACCACTGCTGCGGAAGGGCACCCCTTGGTAGATGGTGGGCAGGAAGCCACAGCCAAAGTTTGACATGCCACCGCTCGGTCCCTTTTGACCGCTCTGCATCACCACATAACCGGGCAGGTCTTGGTTTTCTGAACCCAGCCCGTAGAGAGTCCAGGCCCCAAAACTGGGTCGTCCAAAAATCTGCGCCCCAGTGCTCATCAGGATCTGCGCGGGAGCATGGTTAAAGGCATCCGTCTTCATGGACTTCACGATCGTCAGATCATCCGCCACCAAGCCCAGATGCGGCAGCAATTCCCCCAGTTCCGCCCCGCTTCGGCCATGCTTGATGAACTTGTACTTTGATCCCATCAACTTGCTGTTGGGATTGATGAAAGCGGCCCGGTAGCCCTTCAAAAGATCCGCCGGGGGTAGCTGTCCATCCCATTTGGTCAGCTCAGGTTTGTTATCAAACAGCTCCAGGTGACTCGGTGCACCGCCCATGAACAGGTAGATGATCCGCTTGGCTTTTGCGGGGTAGTGGGATCTCTTCGGCAGCAGTGGGTTCACACCCGCCGGAGAAGCCGTTACCTTTGGAGCCATCAGATCTGCCGCGGCTAGACCTGCCATCCCGACTCCGCATTCCTTAAAGAACCAACGGCGGGTGCGGTAGCGCGCGTATTCAGCATGCAGCTCACGTTCCAAATTCATGATGCCTAGACTAACGTCCTTCATCCACGCTGCCTAGCGCCCATCTCCGCCATACTCGTCATGGACATGACGTCTGGCCGGATCGTCCATGGGGTGCCTGTATCTTCCGCTATGATTCGGATGACTGGGATAAGTTTGGCTAAGTCAGTCGCAGGATGAGAATGGAATGGCACAACTTGGGATGAGACGAGGTGCCTTCACCGGGTACATTGTGGCATGTCCCTAGAATCCTTTTTCCGCCCGCGTAGTATCGCCCTCATTGGGGCGACAGATCGGGAGGGGAGTGTGGGGCGAGCCATCTGGGAGAATTTGTACAGTTTTGGCGGTGTGGTATTTCCTGTGAATGGGAGGCGCACGGAGGTGCTGGGAGTGAAGGCTTTTCCAAATATTGCGGCACTGCCGGAGGTGCCAGACTTGGTGATTGTGGTGACACCTGCGGCAGCGGTACCTCAGATCGTGGAGGAGGCGGGGATGGTTGGTGTGCGGGCGGTGGTAGTGATCTCGGCAGGATTCAAGGAAATGGGAGAGGCGGGGACTCAATTGGAGGCCCGGGTGCTAGATGCGGCCCGGAGGCATGGAGTACGAGTGATCGGGCCAAATTGCCTAGGGCTGATGGTTCCCCACTCGAGCTTGAATGCGACGTTTGCCAGCAGCATGGCCGAGCCTGGGCGGGTGGCATTTCTGAGCCAGAGTGGGGCTCTGTGTACAGCGATCCTAGATTGGAGCCATGAACAGCGGGTGGGTTTTAGCGCATTTGTTTCCACCGGGGCGATGGCGGATGTGGGTTGGGGGGATTTGATCCAGTATTTTGGCGATGACCCATATACGGAGAGCATCGTCATCTACATGGAGTCGGTAGGCGAGGACGCAGCAGCATTTTTGGTGGCAGTGCGGGCCGTAGCAGCACGTAAGCCAGTGGTGGTGATCAAGGTGGGGCGCACGGCGGAGGCCTCGCTCGCAGCAGCATCTCACACGGGAGCCATGACGGGCAGCGATGCAGTGCTGGATGCGGCGCTGCGGCAGAGCGGGGTGCTGCGCGTGGATACGATTGAGGAACTTTTCAACATGGCAGAAGTACTGGCGAAGCAGCCACTGCCGGCGGGGCCAAGATTGGCCATCGTAACAAATGCGGGCGGCCCAGGTGCTTTAGCGACGGATGCTCTGGTGCAGGGCGGTGGCGAGGTAGCTCCGATCTCGGCGGAAACGCTCTCTGCGCTGGACGCAGTGCTGCCACCGCACTGGAGCCACCACAATCCGGTGGATGTCTTGGGGGATGCAGATGCGGTGAGATTTGCCCAAGCGCTACGCATCGTGGCCCAAGACGAAAATGTGGATGGAGTGCTGGCTATCCTGACTCCGCAAGCAATGACCTATCCTACAGAGATGGCACGTGAGGTGGCCTTGATCGCTGGGCAGATGGGCAAACCTCTACTGGCCAGTTGGATGGGGGCACAGAGTGTGGAGGCAGGACGTGGTGTTTTGAATGCAGCGGGCATTCCGACATATGACTATCCTGACGAAGCGGCTTTGGCTTTTGTACGGATGCGAGAGCGAAGTCTGCGTTTGTGTCTATTGAAGGAGACACAGAGATCGGAAGAGCGTC
>JAOZVT010000165.1 GCA_025869455.1 Prosthecobacter sp. | reverse complement strand
CAAACCAGCGGGCCGCAAGCTCGTGCTCACACCTCCCTTGGTTAAAGTACGGGCAGAAGCCGCAGGTATTCCCGTGATTCAGCCGCTGAAAATCCGTCAGGCGGTGGAAGAATTGCGCGCCTTCGATGCCGATGTGGCCGTCGTCGTGGCCTATGGGCAAATCCTTTCCCGCGCCGTACTGGACGTGCCCAAGCTCGCCTGCCTCAACATCCACGCCTCCCTGCTGCCTCAATACCGTGGCGCATCCCCCATCCAGGCCGCCATCCGCGCCGGAGATGCCCAAACGGGTGTCACCATCATGCACATGGATGAAGGGCTGGATACAGGTGACATTCTCCTGATGGACCGTGTCAGCATCGACCCTACCGACACGGGTGGCAGCCTGCATGACAAACTGGCTCTGGCAGCCCCCGCCAGTCTGGAAGAGGCCCTGGACCTCATCGCCTCCGGCCCCGCGCCGCGCAAACCTCAGGAAAACGCCTTCTCCTCCCACTGTGGTAAGCTCAAACGCGAAGATGGCCGCCTAGACTGGAGCTGCAGCGCCACTGAACTGGAACTTCTCATCCGCGCCTACAATCCCTGGCCCGGCACCTTCACCCTCCTGCCCGGAGAAAAACCTGCCCCGCTGAAGGTGCATCGCGCCCGCGTGATCCCCGATGCCGAAGCCTGCCCAGCACCCGGCACGCTGGTCAGCACCGATCCTAAAACAGGACTCATCGTCGCCTGTGGTCAGGGGCTTTTAAGTTTAGAAGAAGTCCAAGCCGAAGGCGGCAAACGACTCCCCGCCGCCGATTTCCTGCGCGGTCGCCCCCTGGAAGCCGGGCTGATGTTAGGGTGAATCATTCCCGAAACTGCCCCAATTCGTTTGGGAAACCACACTCACTTTTCTCACCTGCGCTTCATCGCATTCCAGGCCATGCCCAGGCCGCCAAAGACGAAGAGCAGCGGAAACCACATGGAATAGAGAGCCGCGCGGGTATCGTGTTTCAGCACCGTCTGCTCTGGATTCGTGGGGTTCACGTAACAGGTCGTGTCCAGGCCGACCGGATAGTCTTCCAGCTTGGCCAAAGCGTTCTCTTCATGCTGGCTGGCGGAGTCCACCCGTTTGATGCGGCTCCCCGTCATGATTTTCCCCTGACGGGTGAATGAGTAGCGAACTTCAGCCTGAAAAGTCGGGTTAGAGTGCGGCGTGGGTCGTTCACTCACGACTTGCGCAGAAATAATGCGGCAAGGTGTCGCCTCCCAATGGCGGGTTTCTTCCGCCCGCTGCCAGGATGTCCAAAGTACCCAGGTAAACAGCAGCCCAGCACTGGCTAAATAGAGCCCCATGCCCGCCAGCCAAAGGCGACCTGGAAGTGAAGAAACAGACGGAGAAGACATGAATGGGGGAGGGATGCTTTGACTAGCCCATACGCGTGCTGCATACAAGGAGGTTACACCGCACAAAATGGCACTCGCCTCAGAAATCCCTCTTCCAAACACCCTGCCTCCGCGCTGGCTCCTGAAGCCCGTGCCTGAGGACGCAGCGGATTTGGCAGCGGACACCGGCCTGCCAATGCTTTTAACCACCTTGCTCACGCAGCGCGGTTTTTCCACCCCGGATCAGGTGCGGGACTTCCTGGTTCCCAAACTAGCTTCCCTGGGAGATCCCACGGTACTGCCGGAGATGAAAATCGCCGTGGAACGCATCCTGCAAGCGGTGGATGGCAAACAACGCGTGGCTTTGTATGGGGAC
>JAOZVT010000164.1 GCA_025869455.1 Prosthecobacter sp. | reverse complement strand
TTATTTCCCCGCAGAGCCTATTGGCTTCTTTTTGGATTATGAGGGGGATCTGGACCATGACGGCATCTCCAATCTGCACGAGTACGCTTATGGTCTGAATCCAGTCATCGAAGATGAAGATAGCGGCTTCAGCCAAGTTCAGGAAGTGGGGCAGGATGATAGCCTGATTTACACCCTCACGTTTCGACGGGACAGTGCGGCTACGGACCTGACCTACCAATTGCAGACCAGCCCTGATTTAGTGACATGGACAACGATTGCCTCCAGCCTTGCAGGAACTTCTACCTTGGGAAGTAACGGCGGTTTTGTTGTTAGTGAAGAGGTAGTTTCAGGTACCGTTCGTTTGGTGACCATTCGGGAAACTTTGACTGCGCCTGTTAAACAACGTCGCTTTGTGCGCTTGAATGTGGTGAGGTCTTTTTAACTCACATGGTGAACACTCAGTGTTGTTCGGCTAGCCACGCCTGGAACATCAAAATATCCCAGAGGTAGAAGTGCCAGTTACGGGTTCCACTTTGATGTTCCTGCCATTTTTCGCGGATGGGCTTGGGGTTAAAGAAACCTTCTCGTTTCAGGCGGGATTCGCTGAGCAGATCCTCTGCCCAATCTTTGAGTTCTCCTCGTAGCCAATGTTCCAGAGGCACGCCGAATCCGCGCTTGGGTCGGTCGATCAGGGTCTTGGGTACATGCCGATAGAGCGTTTCCCGCATCAGCCGTTTGCCTTGGCCATTCCGCACTTTCATACTGTAAGGAATGCTCCAGGCAAATTCGATGAGATGCTGGTCAAGCAAGGGGATACGGCCTTCCAGGCTGACTCCCATGGCGGCACGATCAACCTTAGTCAGGATGTCCCCTGGCAGGTAGGTTTCCATATCCAGGTGCATCATGCGGTGGGTGAAGTCACTCACTCGTGGCCAGCCAGTCGTGTTGGTGATGCTCGTCTGAGGGTCATGTCCGCCGATGACGATTTGCTCAGGTTTTTTCCAATGCGACATCAGATTCAGATACAGCGTCTCCATGCCGGGGGCTGCGACGACTTCAGCCAGCTTGTGCAATTTGTCACCGAAAGGAACATGCCTCAAGCGTTTGGGTAAAATGGGGCGTGCGAGTGAGCCTAACGAATTGAGTGTTTGCGGTGGCAGTAGGGTCATTGTACCAGCCACGCCTTTCTTCAGAGCGGGTGGCATCCAGGCAAATTTATCCCAAAGGTTGCGACCCACGAAGTAGCGTTCGTAACCTCCAAAGAGTTCATCTCCGGCATCTCCACTGAGTGCCACGGTGACATGTTGGCGTGCCATTTTGCAGACGAGATACGTGGGGATTTGGGAGTAATCCGAGAAGGGCTCATCATACAGGCTAGGCAGCAGCGGGATGGTATCTAAAGCGTCCTTGCCTGTGACATACATCTCCGTGTGATCGGTGTGGAGATGGTTGGCCACTTCTTTGGCAAATTGCGCCTCATTGTACTCCGGCACATCAAACCCGATGGTGAAGGTGCGTACGGGTTGGCTGCTTTGAGCCTGCATCATCGCGACAATGAGGGAGGAATCCACACCGCCCGAGAGAAACGCCCCCAAAGGCACATCCGAGATCATGCGCATGCCCACAGCCTCTTTGAGCATGGCTTCAAAGGTATCAATCGCCTGCGTTTCCGTGCCTGCGAAGGGGTGGTCTAAGCCTCGTGCAATAACCTCACGCAGAGACCAATAGGTCTGAGGCACGGGTTTATCCGTGG
>JAOZVT010000163.1 GCA_025869455.1 Prosthecobacter sp. | reverse complement strand
TAGCAGTAAATCTGACTCTCTGTCCTTATGACCGAGTCATCCCGAGCCCAGGCCGTAGCCGGGCTTCATCGCTAAATATGAGGATGCGAGGGATCATGATGTTACCATCCCTTCGGTTAGACTTGGCAAAAAGTCAAGCGCTGCTTCATGCGTCATCCGCATATTTCACCTCCATTCAGACCACTCGCCATCACTTGGCACTCGCGCTCAGTGGAGCCACCCACGCCAAAATTTTCGGGCCTTTTTGCGGATAAATTACGTCATTCAGGCCCATCCGTGGGCCAATCCACGCATCACTGTTGGACTACGGGGTAAGCTATGCTTGGTGTAGGCCATGAGTTTCCCAAAAATTCTGGCCAAGCTGCCACCACGCACCCGCCTTTACGTGGCGACTGCCCTTTATGGTTTGGCAGGGGGCGCTGTCGCCGTGGCATTTCACACCGTCATTCATGAGATTTACGGACACACCTTTGAAGCCTGGGCCAAAGACGCTCCAGATACCTTCATCTGGCGGACCTTGGGGCTCATGCTCGGCACCTCGCTCATCGCCGGCTGGCTGGTTAATAAACGTTGCCCAGAGGCCGCTGGCAGTGGCATTCCTCAGTTAAAGCTGGCCTTCTGGAAGGAATTTGGCTGGACCTCCCCACGCATCATGTGGGTGAAGTTTGTGGCCGGAGCGCTCAGCATTGGCGGCGGCATGAGCCTGGGTCGTGAGGGTCCCTCCGTCCAGCTAGCAGGAGCACTCAGTTCCAAGATCGCGACCCATTTGGGCCTCGTTAAAATGAAGCATCGCATGCCTGCTGTGGCTGGAGCCGCTGCTGGTCTGGCGGCTGCTTTTAATACACCTCTCGCAGCCGTCACCTTTGTCTTGGAAGAAATCATTGGAGATCTCAACAGCCGTTTCCTGGGAAACATCCTCATGGCTTCCGTCGTCGGGGCCTTGGTCGCTCACGGCCTCTTAGGCGCGGACCCCGCCTTCGACATGAACATTCCCAATGAGTCCGGCTGGATCGTCTATCTGCTCACCCCCTGGGTGGCAGCATGCGCCACGATGGTGGGTCTGCTGTTCCAAAAATCCAGCCTTCGACTCCGGGGCTGGACACGCACCCAGAAGCGGGTTCCCGTTTGGGCTCTGCCAGCCATCGGAGCCTTGGTGACCTGGGCCATCGGCGTGACCGTGTGGAAGCAAACCGGCCACATGGGTGTCTTTGCCCTCGGCTACACCGATCTATCGGATGCCCTCTCAGGCCGCATCGTTTGGCAGATGGCCGCCCTGCTCCTGGTGGCCAAACTCACCGCCACCGTCTTTTGCTACGGGCTGGGCGGGTGCGGGGGCATTTTTTCTCCCACCTTATTCTTCGGCGGCATGGCTGGCTTAGCCTCTGCCGGACTCGCCAGCTTCATCTTTCCCATGGAGGGGGCAGATACGCTGGTTCTGGCCGTGGTAGGCATGTGTGCCTGCCTCGGGGCCGTGGTGCGTGCGCCCGTTACCGGCATTTTGATCGTGTTTGAAATGACGCACGAGTTCTCCCTCGTTCTGCCACTGATGCTCGGGGCGCTGGTCAGCCAATCCATCAGCCGCCGGATGGTCCATGCGAACTTCTACGAAGCCATCCTGGAGCAGGACGGCCACCACCTCACCCGCATCATCCCACCGCGCGATCTCGAAACTTGGCAGCAACTGCCCGTCTCCGCCATTGCCAACTTCCACCCCGTTTCCATCACCGACACGTCCAAGGAAGCC
>JAOZVT010000162.1 GCA_025869455.1 Prosthecobacter sp. | reverse complement strand
CTGGAAGAGATCAAGCGCCACAAATCACCACGCGGCTCGGAACTGGTCTTCCTGAAAACACCGAATAGCGATGAGCTAATCGAGATCTGCTCTTTCCCCGCCAGTGGCCCAGTGACCCTGGGACCAGATGTGACGCATTTGGCCTTCGAAGTGGAAGATTTGGAAGCCTTCGCCAAGCATGCGGCGGAGAAGGGTTATCCGCTTTCAGATGGCCCTACCAAGAGCTCCAGCGGTACTTTTGCCTTCATCGATGCACCTGAAGGTTATGAAATAGAATTGATCCAATATTGCAAATAGAGCGAAATAGGGTGCTTTGAAGACGTTGATGCTCAATAATTGACTTATTATGGACTTCGACTGGATTGGTGTTGCTTTTGACCTCACTAAATTGACCCCCAAGGATATTGAGGAGTCTTTTGAAGATCCCTTTTCCCTCAAGCTGCTGCCGGATGACAATGGCGATGGCACAAGTGCCCGCTATTACAATCTGGGCAAGGCCCTAGGTGGGCGGGCGGTTTTCAGTGTCTTTTGGACCGATGGGAAACGTTATCGGGTCATCTATGCGCGTGACATGACCCACACTGAGGCTGACTTTTTCGAGCGCAAAAAAGCGGAGGATATGTAACCATGGAAGCACCACGACGCAAAACCGATACAACGCAGATCCCGAGGTTCAGTGATGAACTGCCCGTGATCAGTGCCTGGAAAGAGGTGCCTTCTTTCGATACTGAAGAGGCCGAGGGCAATTTCTGGGAAAAGCATCAGTTGGACCCACGGCTCATGCAGATGTCCATCCACCGTTCGGATGTACGGGAGTCCACCACCATCACACTACGCTTTGACCCACGCATGCTCAGCCGGATCAAGCGCATCGCCCGGCGGCGCTACCTGAACTATCAGAGCATGATCAAACAGTGGCTCAGTGAGCGGATGGAGCAGGAGACACGCGAATAAAAGGCGTGTGGAATGACACAAACGTCAGTTGAGGATGGCGCAGGAAAGGCTACTCACTGGCCATGACCTCCACCCTTCGTGCCTGCATTGCATCTATTGCCCGTCACCGCTGGTTGTGGTGCCTGGGTGTGCTGATCTGGGCCGTGGTTCTGTTTAATCTCTCCTCCCGCAGCACTCTGCCGAAGGGCCCTGATATCCCATATCAGGATAAGGTGCTGCACTTTCTGTACTTCAGCGGCGGAGGCTTCTGTTTTGCCTTGGCCTTTTTTTACCGACAGGTGCCGCAAAAACCTCGTTGGGTCTGGTGGCTAGCTGGTACGGCCTTTGGTATCTGCGTGGGCGCGCTGGATGAGTTTCACCAAACCTTCACGCCAGGACGCAGTGGCAATGATTTGGGCGATCTTCTAGCTGATCTGACGGGCGCAGGTGCGGGTGCCCTGGTCGCCTGGACCCTGCTGGCCTGGTTTAGGCGGGCTGAGAAGCGAGGGTGAAGCGGGAGGAGGCAATCACCAGCGGTGTCCAAAAGAGCAGCGGCTCAAACCGCGACACCGTCAGCAAACCCCAGACCGTGTTGCCATCAAAGAGCAGTCCAGCAAGACCGAACCCACTGAGCATGAACCAAATCGGTTCTCCATGCTGTGCTAAATAGTAAGACCGCTTTAAGCCCCAAAAAATAAGGCCTACCAACGCCAAAATACCAGGCAAGCCAGCATGAACAAACGTGTCCCAAAACACGCTGTGCAAATGCTCAGGGTACCAAAATAGCGCGCAGGACCAACAGTCATCCGCCGC
>JAOZVT010000161.1:8619-17994 GCA_025869455.1 Prosthecobacter sp. | reverse complement strand
CCCAACGTGAGTCCTTCAGCAAACGATCAATCACTTTGGCGCGCTTATCCTTGCTCTTGTCATTGGTAAAGGCCGCAATCTCTTCAAGACTTGGAGCCACCCCAACGGTGTCTAAAGAAACACGACGAAGAAAAGCAAGGTCATCAGTCAGATCCGTGATGACAAAACGCTCCACATTCATATCTGGCCAAACCGCTCCTTCACTGATCCAGCGCTTCATCACATCAATCTGTTCAGCCGTCAGAGGATGGCCTTTCGGCGGCATGATGAAATCTTCATCCGTGCTGGTAACACGATCAATAATTGCACTTTTTTCAGGCTTTCCAGGCACGATAGCTGGGCCATCAGATTCGCCACCTTTCAAGGCGTCCGCCAGAGAATCCAATTTCAAATCGCCCTTTGTCTTGCTGCCTTGATGGCAACTGAAGCAGTTCGAATCCAGGATTGGCATGACCTCTTTGTAAAAATTCACCCCATCTTTTTTCGCGGCGGAAAACTGAGCTGAGACAGCCGCCATTTTGGCGTTCAGGAAAAGATCCACGGCATTGTTTGACGGGTAACCTTTCACAGGCGCTGGCACCTTCACCGAAGGCGCAGAAGCCAGCCACTTAGCAGCCTCGGCACGGCGAGTTTTCCAATATCCATCTTGCTGTGAACGCACCGCAGCGCGGCGTTCAGCATTCACTTTGGCTAACCAAGTGCGCTGCTCTTTCTCATAAGCAGCCCACCCAGCATCATTATAAGGCACCTTGGTTTTACCTGCGGAGAGCAATTCCCAGGCTTCACTGCCTTCGTAGGAAATCGCGACCACGGTTTCTCCTGTTTCAGGACGTTTTTTGGCGCTTCCCGTTAGGCCTCCCACCATCTCCTCAAGCACAAAAAGATGTTCCCCTCCTTTGGATTCAAACTCAGCCGTCACCTCCTGAGTTCCAGGTGGCGCGAAGCGAAAATCAGGCCCGAGATTCAAGTAATTCTCCTGTTCAGAGACACGACCATGCCCGCCAGGATCTCCCTTGGAAAAAGGCAAATCCAAAAACAGCTTACCATCAACATGAAGATGGGTGGCCCCACGACCACGCAGCAACAAACGGTGCTTACCCGCAGGCAATTTCACCACGGAAGCGGCACGCATTAAGAACGGAATTGGACGATCTCCGCGAATTCCTGTTTCCACGTATTTCTGGGGAAGTTCAAAAATACCAAATACATCCCTAGTGTAAGTTTCCGTTGGCTGAGGTTGCAGAGCCGGCCAAGCATTCTTGGGCGGAATCCCATCTTCACAGATTTGCACCAGAACTTTACCCTTTGGCAGCTTTTTAGCGTCAATCGCAGGTGGTGGCGGACGGAATTGATAGCGCTGTGCCAGCACGACTTCCGGCACCAGTTCTTTGTAAATGGCGATCTCGTCCAAGGCACCCGTGAGGGTATTGCCCGCACCACCGCCGTAACCCGTACCGATCATCACATCATCAGCATCGCTCACAGGCGGTTCAGTCGTCTTGCCTGCGATGTCCCAGACACCACCAGCCGTTTTTTTACCATCCACATAGGCCTTCATGGTCTCTGGTTTGCCGAAAGTGTAGGTCACTGCGACATGATGCCAGCCTGAGCCAGGGGTAAAACCTTCCTTGGAAACCCAGCGATGGTAGTTTTCTGCCCCCGCTTTGTTTCGGCTGCGGAAGAGAAAGCATGGACGAGCCTCACCATCTTCACCCTTCAAACGCAAAGCCCAGTTCTGGTTTTCAGCTGTGAATCCCTTGGCCTTATTCCGCCCTTTGCCAATCAGATAAACATACTTGCCGTTAGACAAATCTTCCGCATTGACCCAAGCCTCAATCGTCAAGGTGTCTCCCTGCACAAAGCGCAGATTTGTTTCTGGCACAGCGCTTTCACTCACCTGAATGTAGCTATCTTTGCCCGTAAACACGGCAGCTTTGTTGCCAACAGGAAAGCCCGGATAGATCGGTGATTGGGGCCCCACAGCTTCAATTGCTGCCTTGCCCTTCAGTTCACCCGGTTCTTTGCCTTCAAAGGTCCATTTGATCAGCGGGGTAACATGTTGAATAGGTGTCGAATCATTTTGAGCGGCATTCTTGGCATCGTCCGACGTATCGGCAGCCAGGAGCAAGCTGGGTAAAAAGAGAAAGGTGAGAGCGCGAGTCATGGTGGGTATGCGTTGCAGTGTGATGATTACAACGCGCCCTGACGAGACATTTCACGGTGCTACACACCCCACTTTAGGGGGATGGGGAAAGATGTGAAAGATTCCCCATCAAGACCAAATATGAATATAAAGCATTCATTATCAATGCTTTGCCGTATATCCATTGGACCTCATTAATTCCCCTGGAGTAACCACCTTCCAACACGCCCAGAAGAGAATTCCACAAAGCGAGGCTGCCTGAAAGAAGCTATTTTGAATCCCTCAAAGAAGCCTTTGCCTCCACGACTTTAGCGCAAACTCCGTTAAACCCGAACTCCTCGATCAATCGCGGAATCCGGGTTAAAAAATCACTTCATCAACGGAAGTTCATAACACACCGCTTCACGATCATTCCGCACAAGAAGGTAGCGCCCAGACAGAGTGGGATGATTCCAGGTTTTGCTGCTTAACGCCTCCACTTTGCCTAACTCCTCAAAGCCTTCAGGCTTGGCGACAGCCAAGTGAACTGGGCCACTTTCATTTTGGATGATGACTAAATCATCCACGAGCAGAGACTGCCCAGAAGCAAAACGCCCTTCCTTCCACAGACGTTCACCTGTGGCCAGATCTATGCAGGCAAAGCGACCATCATCGAGGCCGTATGCATAACCATCTTTAGCGCTCGGGCTATTGAACTGAGTCTTCATTTTCATCCCCGTCCACAGTTCGGCAGCAGAGAGAGACCCATCGGCTTCAGCTTTGATTTGCAGCATCTGACAGCCCATGCCGTACCCGGCGGAAAGAAAGATTCGGTCACCTGATAAAACGAGTGGTTGAGAGGCTTTGGGCCATTTATCTCCACCCCAAGCGTAATCCAGCAATACGGTACCTGAGGCTGGATCAAAAGCAGTCAAGGCACGAGCATTGTTACTCAGAATGACCTGTTTACCGGCTAAGGTCGCGAGAGCAGGAGAAGCGTAACTTGCTTCATCATGGCCAGCTTTCCAGACAGGCTCCCCGGTCTCACACTGATAAGCGAAGAGGACAGGCCCCAGGGTATAACCACCCGTCACTACCACTTTGTCATCCACAATGAGGGGTGAGGAACTGGTTCCCCATTCGATGTTGGCCAGTTTATTTTCTGTGAGAACCGATCGCTGCCAGATGGGCTTCCCCGTGCTGGCTTCCAGACAGTTCAGAAGTCCTGTGCCGCCATAAGTGTAAACACGTCCTTCATGCACCGTCGGTGTCGCATGCGGACCATCGCCACTTTGCCACTGAGAAAAGTGAGCATCGTCGGCATGAGCCCAGATCAGCTTTCCCGTAAATAGATCATAACAAGTAACCAGCTCCTCCTCTCCGCGCTGCTCCTGGGTGTAGGCTTTTCCTCCCACGACGGCATAAGCGGACCAGCCTTGGCCGATGGGTTGACGCCAGAATTCCTTCGGAGGCTTGGATTTCCAATCTCGGGCCAATCCAGCTCCGGTGATAACGCCATCGCGATTGGGACCAAAAAACTGAGGGACATCTGAGGCTTGTGCCAGGCGCGGATCCTGCACCACTGAGGTGGAAGCCTCCGCAATCAGCGGAGCTATTTCTTTGGCCTTCGGCTGGGAGGAGCTGGACCACTTCCAGGCAAACTTGGGTAAACCAGTGCCATCCATAGTCCCATCCACACGAACCGCTAATTTAAATCCAAACCCCACGGCGACCAGTACCAGCACCCCCACCAAACGGGTCTTCCAGGAAAACCGGGGCGTGATGACAAACCACAGAATGTTGAGAAGCAGAATGAGAAGAGGAATTCCGGCAGAGAGCCAACCTTTGAGATTCCGCTCAAACTCCGGCAACGAACGCAAATAAATCACCGCACCAGCCCCAAGAAGAAGGGTGATGATGGGAAACCACGGAAGGCGACGTCGCGATGCCGTGAGAGGTGGAGCGGATTCTGTGTTCATCTTTTTAGAGGGTTATTTACGGAGTGAGTGCTTACTTCGATTCTAAATATAAAAAACATCAACTCATGAGGAGTGCAAAGGCCTGCGGGTGATAGTTTCGACGTATTGCTTCCGGCTTCAGACCCAAGCCCTGGAGGGCAAACCAGACGGCCTGCTCCACCTGTTCTACGCGTTCGGCCTCCAATTCCACCACGGGCCGACCCGGCATTTCATTCAGCATGAGCATGGCCGCAAAATGCTGCACAAACCAAGCCCCCACACGCCCGTTAATGGGTGAAGTTTGCGCGTCGCCTTCGCGAACAGCGACAGCAAGACAGGATTCTAATTTATCAATGAATTCACGTCCTACACGCTCCATGAACCCTCGGGCAAAGTTGCCATCCTCAATGATGCTGTTGGCTAAAAGCCGGTGTAAGGCCTGCTCAGCCTCCGGCACACAGGCCGCAGGGCGCAGCATCTTAGCCATCATGTAGTGAACCAGCATGACCAAGGAAGCGGTGGAGTCTTCCAACTTGCCCAACATCTCTGCCTTCTCCCCCGCCTTGGCTTGGCAGCAATGGGACTGAAGAGCGAGATAGAGGTCTTCCTTGGTGGGAAAGTGGCGAAACATCAGCGCCTCCGAGACTCCGGCTGCCTTGGCCAGTTCCCGAGTCGTCGCGCCATGAAACCCGCGATCAGCAAACACGCGGAGCGCCGAATCCAAGATACGCTCCCGCCGCTCATCGCTGGGCAATCGAATGGGAGAATGGGGAGTTGACATAAGGCTCGCTCCACAAGTAAGTGATCACTTACAATATTCAAGCACTTTTTTGCGACCTGCCTTTTGTGAATCTGGAACTCATTGCCATTTCCGTCAGCTTGCGCGGCACTCCATTGCATGAGACATAAACAGACATGGAAAAAACGGAGGCCATCCTGATCGGTCGCTCGCGCTACTCGGAGACGACCTTGATCGTCCAGTGGTGTAGCGCTGAGCATGGACTCTTCCGCACCATTGCCAAAGGAGCCCTGCGTCCTAAATCCGCCTTTGCAGGTCTGCTGGATTTGTTTGTCTCAGCAGACATTCATTACGCGCTCGCCAAAAAAAGCGATTTGCACACCTTGCTGGAAGCCCATTGGCAAAATCCGCGTTTGGGTTTGCGCAGCAGCTATGGCCGTGTCCTAGCCGCCACGTATTTAGTCAAGCTAATCACCCTAGCGGTGGAACCGCATTCCCCCATTCCGGCGATTCATGAACTTTTGATCAAGGCGCTCAATTACCTGAATGATCACGATCCCAGCCGCGCCTTTATCGAACGTTTCGAACTCCGGCTTGCTGAAGATTTAGGCTTAATCGGAGAAGGCGGTTCCGCAGGAGGCCAGGCAGCACATGCCATCGAAGAAAATTTCCACCGCCGACTCCCCATCCAAAGACGACAGGTTTTAGACTGGCTATCTGAGAAGGCCAACCGAGACATTTCATAAGCTTTCCTGATAGTTCTGCAAAATGAGTGCCCAGTTCCTCTGCTTACCTTTCTTTTTTGCTTGATGTGGGAAGGGAAAAGCCGTGATGGTACGGTGTTTATTACAACCCCCCGCAAAAATCTGTGCCTGCGAGTCTTTCGAGTTTCTCTAATCTTCTGGACAATCATGCTGCCAATCTTTTAAGCCAAGGTCGGCTAGAAGAAGCACTCAGCGCTGCCACGAGCGCCCTAACAGGGCTACGTGAAGCGGTGGAGGATGATGCTGCTGAAGCGCCGAGTCTGTTCACGGGGCTCCATGTCCTGGCAGATGTACAACGTGAACTGGGAGACGCCGCTGGGTCAGAAGCCAGCTATGGAGAAGCCCTGGAAATTGCCGGAAAGGCAGCTATTCCGGCCAATCTCGTGGCCCGCGTGCGTACCCAATTGGCCACATTGCTCGATTTCAGCCAACGGGAAGCGGAAGCCATTCCGCTTTATGAACAGGCCATCAGCGAATACGAGGCCCTCACGCCGCCGGATGAAGAGACCGCTGCGCAACTGCGCAACAATCTAGCGATGATCTACAAAGGCCTTGGCAAATTTGCCCTGGCAGAGCAGCATTATTTGCGATCACTCGAAACCTTAGAGGCCAAACGTGGCCGTGAGACCGAAGAAGTGGCCTCGGTTTATAACAATCTCGGCAGCCTTTATTACACCGCTGGTTTCCCTGATCAGGCCAAGGAGATGTTCACGGAAGCCCTGGAGATCCGCATCAAACTACTGGGAGCAGACCATCCAGACGTCGCTCAATCTCACTGCAATTTGGCCACCGCCAATCATGAACTGGGGGACAATGCAGCCTCCATCCTGAACTTTGAGAAAAGCCTGCGCATCTTGGAGCAGCACTTACAAAATGAGTCCATCAGTTATGAGGCGGTCAGCCTGGACTACATCGCTCTGCTAGAAAATCAGGGGGAAGACAAAAAGGCCCTGTTGGCGCGGAAGCGACTGGAAAAAATGATGGCCACGGTGAGTTGAGCCGGCTTGGCGCGTTTCTCTGCTCGCACTGGCATGCATCTTGGTGCGTAATGTTGCCATGAGATTTCTTCACGCCAGCCTTTGCATCTTAAGTCTGATTTTCGCTCTCACTGGCTGTTCACGCCAAGATGTCTTGGTGATCGGAATGGATGCCACGTATCCACCCTTCGAATTTAAAGACACGAATGGGGAAGTTACCGGGGTCAGTGTGGCCATTGGTAACGAGATCGGCAAGACCCTAGGAAAGCAGGTGCAGTACCGGAACATGACTTTTGACGGACTCATTCCAGCTCTGCAAACAGGCCAAATTGATCTCATCATCTCCTCTCTAACGGCTAATGAGAAGCGGGGGGAGAAAATTGATTTTTCTGATCCCTATGTCAAAACGGTCTTGTCGATTCTAGCCTCTAAAAACTCCACCGTTCAATCTGCCGAAGACCTGAAAACGCCGGGGCGCAAGCTAGCCGTACGCATTGCCACCACGGGAGAACAATGGTGCCGCGCTGAGCTGCCGAATGCCAAACTGGTGGCACTAGATACTGATGCGGCATGCGTGATGGAAGTGAACAACGGCACCGTGGATGCCTGGGTGTACGATCAAGTCTCCGTGATGAACTATCACGAACAATACCCTGAACAGACACGCGCCTTATTAGCTCCACTGCATGTAGAAGTGTGGAGCGTCGGAATCAAGAAAGGTCAGGAAGATCTGAAAGCCAAAGTGAATGAAACCATCGCCCGAATGAAAGCGGAAGGAGCTTTTGCCAAATTAGCGGATCAATACTTGGCCAAAGAACGTGACATGATGAAGGCCCAGGGGCTACCCTTTGTGTTTGAATGATCATCGGGTGAGCAGAACTCAAACTCGGCCATTATCGCATAATTCGGGCAAACCTTCGTTGGGCACCTTTACGCTCCAGGTTTAACCCAAGGGGCAGGAGGTGCCTCTGGCAGCATTTGCGCATTTTTACGATGTTGCTGGAGCACGGCCTCGGCTTCGGCAGCTTTCATCATTTCCTCGCGAATATTGATTGGCACGGCATTTTCATTCAAGGCGGGCAAGAGCGGATTCGGCCCAGCTGTCCAAGGCCCCGATGTTGGCATGCTGGCGATCATGGCATCTGGATTGGTCACACGATGCAGGCCGATCACGCGCAGGCGTGTGCCTAAAAAGTAAAAGACCGTGTCGTCAGCCAAGCCTTCAATGATGGTGCCCCCACGTTGCAAAATGGGTTTGCCACGCAGCACGGCTTCATCGCCATTGATATAAGCCTCTTGGCACAGAATCTTGGCCGAATCATCCGCCCCAGCTTCCAGATAGACCTTGCCCTTGGCTCTTACTTTCCGAGGGCTTCCGTCGTTAGCCATTTTGATTACCTCGATACTCTCAGCCGCCACTCGTCCATTGGCCCCCAGATCCAGACTTTGCCCGGAAATGGTTTTTGCTTCTGCATAGTTCATGCTGAGCAGGAAAGACAAATCCACAGGTGAAGTATCTGTGCCAGGGGCAGCATCACCTTGGGCAGGAGGTGTCGCCTTGGTTTTGTCGTCAGTCACCTCAGCCGATTTTAACTTTTCTAAAGCCGGCACCCGAAATCCTTCACAACCAGACACACACATCCCCAAGACAGGAAGAGTCCAGAGACGGAGGTGTCTTTTGAGTAGGGTTTGCATGCAGCAAGAATACTAAATTGGCGGCGAAAATGCGACACGTAAAATAATACGTCTGCCGAAACCTCGCCGAGGGTGAGAAAACATCGGTTTAACCCCATCCTTCTGATCTTGTTTCCAGCTTTGCCTTCCACTTGATCTGGGCATACCACACTCCAGACTGACTTTTGAATACCCTCCCATGCGTTATTTTCTCCTGCTACTCAGCGTATTCACGCCACTCCTGGCTTGGTCCCAAACCGCCGTTCCCTTACCCGCGAGAGAGCTACGCGGTTCGTGGATCGCCACCGTTCATAATATCAACTGGCCCAGCGAACCTGGCCTGCCTGTTACACGTCAAAAAGAACAACTGCTGCGCCTCATCCAGAGTGCCCATGACGTGGGTCTGAATTGCCTCATTTTTCAGGTGCGTCCCGCTGGAGATGCTCTTTACGAATCCGCTTTGGAGCCTTGGTCCCCCTATTTGAGCGGCCTGATGAGCCTGCCGCCTTCTCCCAAATGGGACCCACTGGAATTTGCAGTCACAGAAGCACATCGGCTAGGCATGGAACTTCACGCCTGGTTTAATCCCTTCCGCGGACTTGCTGGTGATGCCCATGCGCCCAGCGCCAATCACATCCGCCGCCAGCATCCAGAATGGACCCTCAAATATGGCCGTGACTGGTGGATGAATCCCGGCATCCCCGAAGTGCGCCAACGCGCGGTGGATGTGATGAAGGATGTGACCCGGCGCTACGATGTGGATGGTATCCACATGGATGACTATTTTTACCCCTACCCCATCATGGGCGCAAACAAACAGGTCATCCCCTTCCCCGATGAACAAACCTATGCTCAATACCAGTCCAAAGGCGGCCAACTGGAACTCAAAGCTTGGCGTCGCGACAATGTGAATGAAACGGTGCGCACCGCCTATGCAGGCATCAAAGAGATCAAACGCACGGTGAAATTTGGCATCAGCCCCTTTGGTCTTTGGCGCCCCAATTTCCCTGAAGGCACCGGAGGAGGATTGGACCCTTATGAGGAACTGGGAGCCGATAGCCGCAAGTGGCTGCAACAGGGGTGGGTGGATTACCTGACGCCTCAGCTCTACTGGACCATTGATCGCCCGAAGCTAGGTTTC
>JAOZVT010000161.1:0-8609 GCA_025869455.1 Prosthecobacter sp. | reverse complement strand
CTACTACGACTGGTGGTTGAATGAAAATACGTTAGGCCGCCACATCTGGCCCGGCATGAATACCAGCAAAGTAGGAGATGATCGTTTCGCCGGAGAAATATTGAAGCAGATCAGCGTATTGCGTGAACGCGGCTTGCGAATGCCGCCTGGACACTTTCACTGGAACTTTGGGGCGTTAGACAAGAATCTGGGCAAGGTCGGAACCCTGACCAAGGAGCGAGCCTACACTGTTCATACACTTCCACCCGCCAGCCCTTGGCTGAGCAATGTCGCCTTGCCTGCGCCTTTGATCGAAAAACTAGCTGAAGGGAAACGCTTCCGCTGGGGCTTCCGTGATCCACGATGGGAAAATTACAGCCGCTGGTGGGTCATCCAGGCCCTCATCGAAGGCAAGTGGCAGACCGTGGAAATCCAGTTCAAAGATCAACACGAGCTCGACTGGCCCGCGAAAGCCAGCGCTATTGCTGTGCGTGCAGCAGGCAGAGCGTGGGAACTTGGCCCCGCTGCGATGGTGACACGTTAGCGAGAATCCGGGTTTAAAATTCACCACCTAACGCCAAGTGTAGATCAGCCCGGTTGCGCAAGCGCTGGGCCTGCACACTGACAAGCGAACTCCGCGCATCAAAGGCACGTTGACTAGCATCCAGCAGCGTCAGTACATCGGTCAAGCCTTTTTCATATTGGCCCAAAGCCAGCTTTTCAGAACGCTTCGCCTCAGTCGCCGCATGAGTCAACGCGGTGGCTTGATCACGAAGAAAGCGATCCGCAGCCAAGGCTGTCTCCACCTCCTGAAATGCAGTCAGCGCACTGCCTTTGTAAGTCTCCAAAAGTTCTTCGTAACGGCCACGCGCTAATTTAACACCCGCCACGAGACGCCCCCCTTGAAAAAGCGTCTGAACGCCATTCGCGGCGATGGACCACATCGCCGAATCTGGCGCTAACAAATTATCCATATCTTGAGAGGTACGGCCACTTTCGCCCGTGAGACGAATGCTTGGCAAAAAGGCTTTCTTGGCAGCACTCTCTCTGCGCAAGGAAGCTTCCAGTCGGCGCTCAGCCGCACGCATATCGGGACGCCGGAGCAAAAGCTCGGAAGGCAGACCAGCGGGAATGCCACGTTGCAAAGAAGGCAGAGTCCCAATCCCCGCCTCCTTCCCAGCCGGATACCCGCCCATGAGCACCTCCAGGGCACGCCGTGTCTGATCCACGCTGGCACGACGTTGTTGCAGAGTGGACTCCGTGCGTGCCAGATCGGCTCTTGCAAGGCTAACATCAAGTGCCGCACGATCTGGATCAATCCCACGATCCATCTGCTTTTCCAAAATGCCTAACTGAACCCGACGTGATTGCACATTTTGTTCGGCCAATCTGAGCAATGTCTGCGCCTCCGCCAGCGTCACGGCCGTGCGCACTGTATTCGCAGCTAAAGAGAGCCGCGCCGCATGGAAATTTTCCTCCTGCGCTAAACGAGTCGCTTTTGCCGCTCCGCGCTCATCGGCGACACGCCCCCAGAAATCAATTTCCCAGGACATATTGAAAGGAAGCCGGAAGCGATTGTTAATAGGGGTCAACCCTGCAAAACGCTGATCTCCAGGACTCTGTGATCGGCTAGCCGTATAACTCGTCGTTAAAGCCGGAAACATGGCAGCACCAGCCTGCACAGTCTCAGCGTTGGCCTGCTTCACGCGTGCTGCAGCGGCCTTTAAATCAGGATTGGCCGTGATGGCCTGATCCACCAACACACGGAGCTGAGTACTATTAAAATCTGCCAACCAACCTGTGGACGCCTTTTCCGGAAGCGATGGCAATGCGGCCCAGTTCTCTGGGGCTAGAGCATGCAGATCTTGGACATCTTTTTTGAGACGTCCGCTCCCTAGAGGCGGCAGCAGGCCACAGGAGACAAGAGCCGTCAGACATAGAGCCTGTACGCCCAAGCGGTTTGCGGTTTGTGGCCAAGAAGGAGGAATGAACATCCGTCTGATTTACCTGCTTTGCCTCCCGCCTTCAACATGAACAGACGCACGAAATCAGACCGCGCCCAGCCCTTCCATCTAAGCCCGAGTGATCCTTTTCCAAAAGAAATCAAGCTCACGGGCCAGCACTGTCATGACCTGAGTTGGTTCAGCTTGGACCACCCCAGTTTCAGCATCCTTGATGATGCGCTGCATGGCGTAAAGCGCGGCCACACTGCCTGTGTCCAGATGCACTGCGTCTAGTTGCGGCTTCAACGGCTGAGGAATAGTGTCTCCCGCATAGAGAGCCTCCCACGTGGCACGCTCCCGGTCAGATTTGAACGTGATGACTTTCAGCTTCACGGGTGCGGCACCGTCGCGCTCGGCATCCGCCGCCAAGTCAGCCAAACGACCCGCCGCAAAGCCTGCTAAAACGCGCCAATAAGCACCGTCGGTGAAAGGAGCCAGACCGAATAAAATCTCCACACCTTGCAGGGACCACACCATTGTATGGCGTCCCGTCAGATTGGGGAGTTCATGTTCACTCAGACGAACCAGAGGGAAACGGCGACCTGCGAGGCGGATCAATTCGCCCAATCTCATGTAATCCAACGACTGCGTTTCCGCCTCTGCTGCCATTTGCAAACGCAAGGCCCCAAAACGACCCAATAAATTATCTTCAGGGCGGCTGACAAGGGCAGGCTTTAGCACCTTCGTATCAGAAGTAGGCGCTGGCGCAGCCGGAGCTTCAGCCTTGGCAGGTACATTCAAACGCTCGGGTGGGATATCCGCCAGTTCGTCCAATTCTTTAGAACGTGCTCCCGGCTGCCTCAGTTGATGAAGCATTTCGCGCAACTTCACGAAAGCATCTGAAGAAGGTGAAACCGCCGAGGAAGAATCCATTACAGCAACATCGGAAGACGGAGGACTCTTGGGCATCCAATCCTCAGCAGAGGGACTAGGGGACTCTTCATCCGAATCCATAAAGGGATCGGTGGGTTCGCTCATTTCTACCGCTTCTGTTTCTTCCTCAGACTCAGCGGTTTCTTTTTCCTCAGGAATCAAATCATTCTGGGGCAGAGCCGCTTTGGGTTCCGCCAGACTTTCGGCCATTTGCAGAACCTCTGTGGAAGTACTGGAATCAAAAATGGCAGGCATTTCTGCCGCTGTCTCTTCGGACACCGTTTCCGTCATCAAGGGAACCGCCGTAACTGGCTCCTCGGCGGGCAGAGTTGGAAAAGTAAAGTCCGTGCCCGTTTCCGCTACCTCTGACTTTGCCGGAGATAATGGAACGGAGTTTTGGAAAATCTCCCACTGGCGGGCGCAGTGACGCAAAAACACCCGAGCCGAGACTGAACCGATTGGGCGGCCCAGGAAGTACTGCTTCACGTCCACAAAGGACTCATATTCTGCCTGCTCTTTGGCATCGATCTGCGCTTTTGAAAGACGCAGCCGCAGCAAGGCCACTGCATCCGCTTCGCGCAGTCCTCGCAGCAGCACTTGGCTGGCTGTCAGGCGATCTTCGAGGGCACTCGGTAAATGGTGACCAAAGGTTGCCTGCCAGACATCTTGATTCAAACTCAGGAGCACATGCAGCCCCTGGGTATCCACCAAATCCATCAGTAGAGACGCAATGGTAACTCCGGCTTCAGGGTTCCGGTAATAGCCATCCAAGTGATCCACTAGCAGGACAACCGGCCTCCAAATAGCCAGCATCCGAAGCCACGTCGGGGTGCCGGTTTCCCGGTCTGTCGCGGCCAAATCTTGCATCACAGCAAGACCCTCTGCACCGCCTTCAAAAGCTTGTCCGAGCATGGCTTCCAGCCACAAATCCGCCACCTCCACCCGCACTGGCACCTGTTTCGCAACACGCCGAGCCAAGATGGGCCGCAAACCTGCCGAATGTTTCCTCAGCCAGTCGCCAATCATGTGCGCGGCCCCATCTTTATTAAAGACCTCTGAGGCAGGACCAGAAAGCACACGCAAAGCCTGCTCTGGATTCGCACTCGGCACCAAGCCTTCTTTGATCAGCTCATGAAGAAGAAAACTGACCAACCCTGCACAAACATCCCGCAGGCGTGACCATTCAGGGCATTCACCAGCGGCCAAGCTCAAGACCTCCAACCCGCGCCGAGTGATGGTGGTCAGGTTCAGAGTGTCCCCCGTCCGAAAAGCCAGCGGTACCATAACCACTTCAGCCCCAGCAGCGGCAACGACACGCCCCAGCAAATGCGTTTTACCATACCCAGCCCTAGGAGCCGTCAGCAACATCAGCGGGCTACCGGAACGTGTTTCCACGGACTCCAGCAATTGATCTAGGACATCCACATTCAGCCCACCGACGGAACTGGCTTCACCGACACCCAAGGGTCCAGGGCAAACATCCGCTGCGAAAGGGTTGCCACGAACCGATACGGGGTCTGTTTCGTTAGGCGTTGGAGAGATGTTTGGTTCAGAGCTGCCCACAAGATTCACCAGTTAAGAATTCTATTTTCCAATATTAACTATTGAAACTATTCCCCACCACGAAAAATTAAAGTGGAGACTTCGTTTATTTGCGAAAATTTTCAATTCCGCTAAGCCAGCCTCTCGCATTTGATTGGTTTTTCTGGTTATTCACAACTGTGGGAAAGTTGTTCACGTTGAAGGGAATAGCGCTGCTTGAGACAAAAAGTCCTCTTAGAGAAGCAAAAGGGCGGATGAGGGGCCTGCTTCGTCCCTCTCATTTGCTTCACGGCAGTTGCAAGCCTTCATGATCTGTCCATAGCTCCCGACTGCAATGATTTCTCTCCTTTCAGCCGTTCGTCGTTGGGCCATTCTAGGTGCTCTTCTCATCAGCCCTGCTCTGCAGGCTCAAGACGAGCCCGTGTCTCTGCAACTGCGCTGGCTGCCAGGAAAGACCTACACCCAGGAAACCACCACCGAGACCACCACAGGACTCACGGCCATTGGCAAATCTGAAGACGTCAAAATGAAGGTGAAGCAGATCACCACCATCGAAGTCACGGGCGAAGAAAAAGGCGAGAAAGAAGCCCGCGTCACTTTTCAATCCCTCGCTGGAGAAGTCATGTTGGAGGGACAAAAACAGGTCTTTGATTCCGCCGACCTCACCCTCGCCCACCCCATGATCAAAGCCTCCGTGGGGCAGAGCGTGGGCAAATCCTTCGTGCTTGTTTATAATGGGAAGGATGAATTCGTCTCGGTGAAGGATACTGGCAGCATGACCCCTGCCAATCTGGGCAACCAGTCTTTGGAAGGCCTCGCGGAAGCCAAAGAAGTGGCCGAACTCTACCGCCGCTCCTTGGAAATGGGACTGCCACATATCAAGGTGAAGCCTGGAGATCGCTGGAACTCCCAGGAAACCGTCAAATTCCCCAGTGCGGGCACCGTGAATGTGGAACTTCGCGTGAAGTTCGATGCCTTGGTGGATTACGACAGTCGCCCGCATGCCAAAATCAGTTTCGAAGGTGACATGCAGCGGGATGAAACGGCGGCTGAAGTCCGCGCAGTCAACATAGCTCCAGGTTCGAAAACCTTCGGCCAGATCCTTTTTGATCTGGAGCGCGGCACCATTTCTTTTGGGGCCTTTCGTGCGGACATTCTCCTAAACATCCAGGGCCAGCAGGTTCCCATTCGTCAGCAGGTTTCGACCAAGCTGGTCAAAATGGAGTAGTCAGGCCTCCAAGGTCATCCGAATATCAGCATTCCCTAATTGCCACTCGGTCGTTATGGATATTATAGTTCAGGGCAATGCCCGAACGTCATGCGCCATGCCGACTTGTTTTCCTCATTCGTGACCTCGGTCACGGTGGGGCTCAGCGGCAATTGGTGACGCTGGCCACCGCGTTGGCTCAACAAAAGGCCTTTCAGGTAACGGTGCTACACTTTTACCCAGGGGCCTTTGACAGCACGCTGCAAAACGCAGGTGTGAAAACACTCTGCCTGAGAAAAAAGCATCGCTGGGATCTCGCGGGTTTCTTTGTCCGCCTCATCCAAACGATGAGGGCGCTGAAGCCGGACATCATTCACGGTTACCTGCATGAGTCGAACCTGATGGCTCTGCTACTAAAACCCCTCTGTGGATTCCCTCGCGTGGTCTGGGGCATCCGCGATTCCCAGACGGATGCCGACAGTTGGGGAATCCTGGGCAAACTGAGTTTTCGACTCAACTGCCTACTATCGAGCAAGGCCGACTGCATCATCGCCAATTCGCGTGCAGGTCGTGACTATTACATTCGTCAGGGATACCCCGCTGATCGGTTTGAAGTGGTACCCAATGGCATTGATGCCGGGACTTTCATTCCCACATCATCCGCATTATCCGATCACACCTTCACCCTCATTAGTCGGCTGCACCCCATGAAGGATCATGCCACCTTTCTGAAGGCTCTGGCAGAGGTTCCGAAGGCTCGTGGAAGAATCATTGGCAGTGGTGACACTGCCTATTCGCAAGCCATGCAAGAGCTTGCCACCTCGTTAAACCTTTCGGATCGCGTCATCTGGGAACCTGCCCGCAATGATATGGCGACTCTCTATCCCACTTTAGACTGCGTCGTTTCCACCTCAGCCTATGGCGAAGGTTTCTCCAATGTGCTCGGAGAAGCCATGGCCTGCGGCGTGCCCTGCATTGCCAGCGATGTCGGAGATTCAGCCTGGTTGCTGGATGATTCGCGCTGGATCTTTCCAGCAGGGGCAGCCCATAAGCTTGCGGAAAAAATGAGTAACTTCGTGAAGCTGAGCTCTGCGGAACGTCAGGCGCTGGGGCAAAAGAATCGTCAACGGATTCTGGATCACTTCACGCTGCAAAAGATGGTGGAGAAAACCTCCCTTTTGCTCACAGGAAATCTCAGTACCTCCACGCCATCCACTCAGTCGCACCAAGACACGAACGCTGCGCATAAACCATCTCGGATTCTCTGGATCACGACAGGCCTCGGCACAGGTGGAGCTGAAATGATGCTCACTCAACTCATCAGCGGCCTAACCAATCATTCTCACACCGTCATCTCACTCACCAGCGGCGGCAAATACGTGGAACCACTGCGCGGCGCAGGAGTCTCTGTTCATAGCCTGGAGATGCCAGCAGGTAAACCAACGCTGAAAGCTCTCTGGAGATTGCTCAAACTGGCCCACCAGGCAAAACCGGATGTCATCATGGGCTGGATGTATCATGGCTGCCTAGCTGCCGTGTTGGCGCGTTTAGTCATTCGCGCACGAGTTGTCTGGAACATCCGTCAGTCGCTCTACGATCTGGCTTTGGAAAAGCACGGTTCGGCGATGGTCATCCGCTCGCTAGCTTGGCTATCAAGGTTTCCACAAACCATCACTTACAACTCGCAGGTGAGCGCTCATCAGCATGAGACCATCGGTTACACCAAGCAGAAGACATTGCTCATTCCGAACGGTTTTGATCTGAGCAAATGGCAGCCCAGCCAGACACCGAAGGCGGAAACCAATCCACAGATCACCTTGGGCCGATTCGGACGCTACACCGCCATGAAAGACTATCCCACTTTCATCGCAGCCGCCGCGCTCATCATTCAAGAGATCCCTCAGGCGCAGTTCCTCCTGGTGGGCACTGGTGTGGATGAAAACAACAGCGATATCACAGCCCAAATCCAACGGCTCCACCTAACCAACAACGTGCAATTACTCGGAGAACGCCAAGATCTCCCAGCCCTCACCGCCAGCTTGGACATAGCCGTCTCTTCCTCCGCTTTTGGTGAAGGTTTTCCCAACGTGGTCGGGGAAGCCATGGCCTGCGGCGTGCCCGTCGTTGCCACCGATATTGGAGACACCGCTTGGGTCATGGGTGACACAGGCCGACTCGTCCCATCCAAAGCCTCCGCCTCCCTAGCCGCAGCCTGCTTGGAAATCTTGCGTCTGCCACCAAGCGAACGTCAATCGCTCGGACTGAAAGGACGAGAGCGCATTCAAAACCACTTTTCCCTTCATCGTGTGTTATCCCAGTTTGAAGAAGTCTTTTCAAAGTCCCAAGCTGAAACTGAATCCTGATTCTCATGTGCGGCATTTCCGGCTATTTTATCCTTCCCCGCTCACGCTCGTCTGATCAGATGACTGCGGAGGTCACTCGCATGACCGATGCCATCATTCGCCGAGGTCCTGACGATAGCGGAGCATGGGTGGATGCAGACGCAGGCATCGCACTCGGGCATCGAAGGCTCTCCATTCTGGATCTTTCGCCCCTCGGACACCAGCCCATGACCAGTGCCGATGGACGTTTTGTCATCGTCTTCAATGGAGAAATCTACAACTTCCAGCAGTTGCGCGCCGAGCTGGAGCCGCACGGCCACACTTGGCGCGGGCATTCGGATACCGAAATCATGCTGGCGGCCTTTCTGCAATGGGGCGTTCTGGAAGCCACGCGACGCTTCAACGGCATGTTCGCGTTTGCCCTTTGGGATAAACAGGAGCGAGTGCTGCATCTAGGCCGAGATCGCCTGGGCGAAAAACCCTTGTACTACGGTTGGTTAGGCGAGACTTTTGTCTTTGCTTCCGAACTCAAAGCCATCCGCCAATTCCCAGGCTTTGATGCAGCCGTGAATCGGGATGCTTTGTGCAGCCAAATTCGGTTCAATTACATTCCCGATCCTCAGTGCATCTATCAGGGCTTTCATAAACTGCCGCCAGCCACAC
>JAOZVT010000160.1 GCA_025869455.1 Prosthecobacter sp. | reverse complement strand
ACTCCCAGCCTGCCAGCTCACGGGCATCGTCAGTTTTTCAGGATCATACATAGCCGTGTATTTCTCTGGCGCACCATACGGATCATGTGGCGGCCCCATCTGCACCGTCAGGAAAAACGGCTTCTCTTTGGGCTGCGACCGCAGAAACTCCACGGCAAAATCACAGGAAGCCTCAGGCTCAAATTTATCCACCTTGATCACCTCCGGCGTATCTTTGAAGTAAGTTGGATCAAAGTGCCTGTGATGGCACTCATAAGCCGCCCAAAACTCAAAGCCCTGCCTGCGCGGCCCCGGCGGCACAAACCCTGGATCACGCGGCCCACCATCCAGATGCCACTTGCCCACAAACCCCGTGCGGTAACCCGCCTCCTGAAGCATTTCCGCAATCGTCACCTTCTCCTCACGCAGCCGCAGATCATTGGCCATCATGCCATTCACATTCGGATAGGTACCGGTCAATAAAATCGCCCGGGCAGGGCAACACACAGGCACATTCGCATAGGTCCGCTTAAACCGCATCCCCTCAGCCGCCAGTTGATCAATGTTCGGCGTTTTGATGTCAGGATTCCCATCGCAGCCCATCGCACTAGCGCGCATTTGATCTGGCAAAATGAGCAAGATATTCGGACGATCAGCGGCATTCAGGCCAGCCACGCAAGCACAGGCCATCAGAAATCGAGAAAGGAAACGGAAACCGGTTGGAAACATTCCCTGTCAACGCCACCCCGATGTTCGTCTTGCTCAAAACTCAACAGATTCATCTATGCTCCCCTTAAACCCAGACTTCAGGTTAAATTTACTGAACCACACATCCAGCATGTAGCGTTTCTCCTACCGATGACCACACAGCCCACGCCAGGAACCACCGCCCCAGCTTTTCATGTCCCCGTTGTCGGCGGAGACTACCCCGCAGACGCCAAGCTCAAACTCAGTGACCTCAAAGGCGAAACCGTGGTCCTCTATTTTTACCCCAAAGACGACACCCCCGGCTGCACCAAACAAGCCTGCGCCCTACGCGATGGCTGGACAGAAATCAGCGCCAAAGCCAAAGTCTTCGGCGTCAGCATCGACAGCGTGAAGAGCCACGAAAAGTTCATCAAAAAACACGCCCTCCCCTTCCCCATCCTCAGCGATGAAGACCACCGCCTCGTCAATGCCTACGGCGTCTGGGTGGAAAAAAGCATGTATGGGAATACCTACTTTGCCCTTTTGTCATCATGGCCTATCCGTGAAATTAGCTCCCCTCTTCTCCACCGAGTTGAATGCGCGAGGGTATCCGTCTAATCCACAGACCATTGGACAGCATGTCAAAAAACGTCGGTTGGATCTCGGATTGAAACAGATTGATGCTGCTCGGATAATTGGAGTCTCCCCTTGGGTTCTCGAACTCTGGGAGCGCGAGAGACGCTCTCCTCGCGGGAAAAATTGGCCTAGGATCATTCAATTTTTAGAGTATGACCCACGCCCAAAGCCGACAACACCCGGTAGTTGGCTGGTTTGGTTTCGTGACTTGATCGGATCAGACCAGCGTAGCCTCGCCCAGACTTTAGGAATCGATGTCCGCACTCTTCGAGTATGGGAAAGCAGCAATCAACCCGTGGACGAAGAGGCCAAGGCTAAATTTTACATTTTGAAGCAAGCCAACTTTCTGTAAGCGTCGCGCCATTCAACTCATCCCGGAGCTCTGACCGCGTGGTATCCGTCAAACGAAGCCCCTTCCCTCGGATCTTGACAGGCCCGGCTAAACTG
>JAOZVT010000159.1 GCA_025869455.1 Prosthecobacter sp. | reverse complement strand
ATCCAGGACTATCAATTGCACTTTTTCCCCCAGAATCTTAACCGCCCAGCGTTTCACATACACGTCATCACTTTTCAGGGCGTTACGAATGACCTGAATATATTCCTCCTGATCAAAACTCTCTGCTTCAGCAAGCATGTCGTACGTCCATAAAGCGTCGATAGCATGGGTGTTCCCTGCTTTAGAAATCATCTTAGCTAAAGGTTTTTTCAATTCCACCAATCCACGCCACCCAATCTCTAGCGCCGCCTGTTTTCTAAACCATTCGTTCGGATGACTGAGATAACTCAATAACTCGTTAGGTGAGGCTTTAGCCAAATCAAAAGGCTGCAATTTCGGCATGCCCGCCGCAGGACGGACACGATAGATACGACCACTGGTTTTATGCCAGTCATCCACCGGGCTAACGTGGCTAAGGCGCGTGTCATACCAGTCCGCCATGTAGAAACCTCCATCTGGGCCTACCCCAGCCCAGACGGGACGGAACCAGCGGTCTGAGGAGCTGAGAAGGTTTTCTTCGTCTTTAGTCCGGAAGGTCGAGCCCTCGGGAATGAGTTCACTGACATAGACGACATTCGCCAGGGAGTTCGGAGCGATGATTTTGCCTTCGTAGGCACTACCCAGCAAGCCGCCTTCATAAATGGCGAAGGCTTGTGGGAAGCGGCGGTTATCACCTTCATGCTTCATGTGTTCGAACCAACCAAAAGCATAGGGATTGGTCAGCGGGCCATGCTTGCCCCAGCCTTTGATGCCGTAGCTGCCCTGCTCATAGTGCATGCCACGTGTGCTGCCATTGTTGGTGCCAGAGAAGACACGCCCCTTGCTATCCATGTCCAAACTGAAAGTGTTGCCACCACCTTCAGCATAGATTTCGAAGAGCTTTTTCTTGGGGTGAAAACGCCAGATACACTGACCTTCCCATTTCACATTCTTGGAATTGGTGCTGCTGACTTTGCCCGTGGTGGTGCTGCCATTGGCCCCGTAAAGCCAGCCGTCCATGCCCCATTGCAGATTGGTGGCGACACTGTGCGTATCTTCCAAACCAAAACCGCTCAGCTCCACTTCAGGATCGCCATCAGGCAAACCATCTTGGTCCGCATCGGGATAACTGAGCAAGTAAGGTGGATTCAGCACCCAGATACGCCCCATGCCAGGCAGGGCCGCACTGGCGATGTTCAAGCCCGTGATTACATCCGTATGCTTGTCGAATGTACCATCGCCATCCGTATCCTCAAAAACGGTGATTTTGTCCGCCCCTTTTTCTCCACGCGGCGGTGGTAGAGGCACCTTGTCAAATTTGGCGCGCAGATGCTGATCATAGCTGATGATTTTCAAACCCGCAGGAAACTGGTACTGACGATACATCGTCACCCACATGCGGCCTTTGGAATCCCAACTAGCATAAAGCGGTTGCTCCACGGCAGGCTCGGCTGCCATGAGATCCACCGCGACATCACTGCGCATGGTGAACTTTTTCACAGCCTCCAGAGGCGGAGTCGGCGGCGTGTCATCGGCCATGACTCCACGACCAGCGCGTGTCTCCATGATCTTTTTGACCTCATCATTTCCTGCCACCGCTTCCGGTGTTTGGGCGTGAATGGGCAGCGCGAAGCAGAGCAACGCAGGGAACAATGAGCGGACGGGATTCATGTGGAGAGAAGAACAACGAATGGGCTAGGGTTTTCCTGCGGGCTTGTGGCAGGTTGGCGTATTCCTGTGACTTTGTGGCAGGACGCAGTTTTTATTCTCGGGA
>JAOZVT010000158.1 GCA_025869455.1 Prosthecobacter sp. | reverse complement strand
GGTACCGAAACACGGCACGCGGGGATAAGACGTGGAATGACCTCGCGCCGATGAAGGATATTTGGTGATTTATACTGGTTTCTAAAAAGAGGGTCCCCAAAGCTGCCTCTTGTGATAAGGGGCTGGTGTTTGACCGATCTGGTTTCGTGTTGAAGGATGGTGAGTCCTTTCATGAGTACTAACCTGTCTAAAATACAGCAAGCCGAGATCGTTTCTTCACTCCAGCGTTATGCCGCGAAGGAGCTGGATTGTGAGTTGGGGGATGTGCAGGCGGGGCTTTTCCTGGATTACATTCTCCAGGAGATTGGGCCTTTTGCCTACAATCAGGGGGTGGAGGATGCGAAGACGTTTTTGGCGGCGAAAATGGAGGATTTAAGCGGGACGTGTTTTGAAGAGGGGCTGACTTATTGGCACAAGCCTGCGGCTGGGACGCGGACGGTGCGGCGGAAGCCCTGAGTTTTTTTAACTCGAACTCTGCGAGGGACGGTCTGGGAGGGGCAGGTGAGCGAAATTTTCTTGATTGCTGGGTGCCTGAGCCTTCGTTTATGCAGGTCCATGCATCGCTCGCTGTTCCTCGTTTTTTCCTTTGCCACGCTGGCCAGTGCCCAGCTACGTCCTGATGGAGCCACGGCTTCCTTTAAGGGGAGTCTGCCGCCAAAACCTGTGGCGGCTCTTTCGGCTGAGCAGGAGGCGGGTCTTGAGACGGAACTGGCTGCTGTGACCCAGGCTTTTCAGGGGGTGAAGAAGCATGAGCGTGCTGCGGATGTGGCTATTTTCATCAAGGCGGTGCGGTATGCTTTGGATTTCGATGAGTGGTATGACAAGAAGCCTGCGGATGGGGTGAAGAAGGCCATGACTCTGCTGGAAGAGGCGAAGAAACGCATTGCCTCGCTGAAGGAGGATAAAACGCCCTGGATGGATGGCAGTGGGTCGAAGGTGCTGGGTTTTTACTCGCAGATCGATGGCAGCCCGCAGCCGTATGGGGTGGAGATCCCTGAGGGGCTGGAATATGGGAAGGGGAAGAAGCCGGTGCCGATGTGGGTTTGGCTGCACGGTCGCGGAGATACCGCCACGGATTTACCCTTTGTGTATGGGAAGCTGATGGCGAAGAAGCCGGGGCAGTTTCAGCCGAAGGGCACGATTGTGATTCATCCGTTCGGGCGCTACTGCAATGGCTGGAAGAGTGCGGGGGAGACGGATGTCTTTGAGGCGCGTGACGATGCGATGGCTCGCTTTAACGTGGATGAGAACCGAGTCGCGCTGGCTGGCTTTAGCATGGGCGGGGCAGGGGCCTGGCACTTGGGGGCACACTTTGCGGATCAATGGGCCTGTGTGCATACAGGGGCGGGTTTTGTGGATGTGAAGCGTTATCAGAAGGTCACGCCGGAGAAGATGCCTGTGTGGTATGAGCAGACGCTCTGGGGTGTGTATGATGTGCCGGATTATGTGCGGAATTTTAAGAATGTGCCGCTGATCAGTTACAGTGGTGAGCTGGACGGCCAACGGGATGGGGCGGACTACATGACGGAGGTGCTGGCCAAAGAGGGCATGAGCCGCCCACACCTCATCGGCCCAGGGATGGGACATAAATATCACCCTGAGGTGATCAAGGAAGTGCAGGCCCTGATCGAGAAAGCTGTGGAGAAGGGGCGGGACCCGATGCCGAAGAAGGTTTCTTTGCAGACGCGGACGCTGGAGTATTCGAAGATGTTTTGGGTGCAGTTGCTGGGGCAGGAAAAGCCGTGGGAGGATAC
>JAOZVT010000157.1 GCA_025869455.1 Prosthecobacter sp. | reverse complement strand
TCGGTATTCGTGGTGCGTCCCCTATGGTATTCGTGGTACGTCCCCTATTGTTCCCTTGTTTTGCTATTGTTTTGGGCCATTTCAATCGTCACACTTTGCGCTTGGGTGCAGTGCAGGATCAAGACGAGAACGAGCTACTCCATGTGCAAGCAACCAATCGCGGACTTTTTCACGGTAGCTATAGGCTTCGGAGGGGGCTAGCGTATTGGCTCGATAACTGTTTCGCAGATAACACATCATCGTGGCACGCACACTGTCCCGTGCCTCATTATTTGCACCATGTTCCAATAGCCAGAATACGGCACGCCAATCTTCCAATATGCTGAAGGCAATTGTTGCCGTCTCTCCTCTATCCATGTCTAAGTTAACATCAGCGCCATATTTGATGAGGGTCTCCGCACGATCGAATCGCTTTTCTCCAAGGTTCATTCTTTCTTTTAGCGCCACTGTAAGTGCTGTATTGGGACGGCCACTCTGAACGATTTTGTTTGGGTCTGCTTTGTAACGTACCAGCAGTAACTCGAAGAGAGCATCATTTTTTAAGCCCGACGAAATGATCAGCGGTACCATTCCATTACGTGTGGCCTTGTTCGGATCGGCCCCAGCCTTCAGTAGCACTTCTGCTCCCTTCACACTCTCAGAGAGAGTGGCCCACAGCAATAGCGTTACAGTGTCTCTGCCCCAAGGCGCTTTGGTCTCCTTGCCTTCGCGGTTTACATCAATGCCTTGCTTGATGAATTTTTCAAGTGTGCCTACATCACCTTGCCCAGCCGCTTTGGCGGCGTCAACATAAGGTGACTTCTCAAAGATGAGTTCTTCTGTGGACATACCGTTCGCCAATCCCGTGGATCCAATCGTGAGTAATGTCGCTAATACTGCCGTACTGGTTCGCATCATTGCGGACTCTTCGTATTATTGATCAGCATCCCGCGCATTACGTAATCCATGCCATGTAGAGCCACGGGTTGCATCTGGAATAAATTATTTCGTTCTAACCATGACATGCTCTGGTTGCTTTGATTAAAGGCGTTAATCGTTATCTGACGGCCGGCGGCATTAGGAAGAGAGGCAGCAATCCCGTTTAACACAATTGCAGATGGACCGATGATTGGCGTTAATAAGGACAGTGGCACAGAGCCGATGGAACCGCGCTCTTGCAAACTGGTTAAGACTTCGTCATTCACACGATAGTTTGTGATGAGACTTTCTGCACGAGATGTATCCCATGTTCCCCCACGGCTGGTAACTGTCTCTGGATTCAGGCCTGGTGCATTGAAGGTAGTCGCCCGAATGCCAGTTAACATTGATGAAGCAGCACCTAGGCCACCCCCTAATGAGTGACCTGTTATATCGGTAAATTGATCGCCGAGCACTACCTGTAGTCTCTTCGCCAATGTGATCGCTTGTTCGTACTGCGGGGCACTTGGGCTATACGCTTGCACGTTACCATTCCCCCAGTCAGGACCGTTGTCGGTGCCGCGGAAACTGAGCGTGTAACTATTATCGCGTGTGTCATGGAATAAACTGGCACTAAACCCGGTTTCCTTGTTTTCGAAATGGAAAACAATAGGGGACGTACCAAAAACAATAGGGGACGTACCACGAATAACATCTTAGTCGAAATCGTATCGAAATCGTGGTCTGTCCCCTATTGTCCCCTATGTCCCCTATGTCCCCTATTGTCCCCTATGTCCCCTATTGTCCCCTATTGTCCCCGCTGCGCAGGATGTGCTTCCAGGCGGAAATCAGGAAGC
>JAOZVT010000156.1 GCA_025869455.1 Prosthecobacter sp. | reverse complement strand
CGTGCGCGGCGTCAGTGTGGATGCCATGGTCCAGCAGCTTGTGGATCGTGGATTGGTCAAAATAGAAGGCCGGGCTGACCTACCGGGCCGGCCACTGCTTTACGGCACCACGGATGCCTTTTTGGACCACTTTGCTGTGCGTACCCTGGACGAATTGCCCAATGCCTCTGAACTGCGCCGCGTGAAATTACCCACCCCCGATTCTGAACAGCCGGGAACTGCCGCCCCCGAGGAGACCCAACTTTCACTAGCTCCGGCTGAACCCGCTGCCGCCGAGTAACACGCGCCATGTCACTCGAAGAAACTCGCATCAAGATCGACGCCATCGATCAGCAACTCATCCGACTCCTCAATGAGCGGGCCGAGATGGTCCACGTCATCGGTGAGATCAAAAAGAAGGATGGCCTGGATATCTATGTACCTGGGCGTGAGGAAAAACTGCTGCGCAAACTCTGCGAGCTGAATTCCGCCCAAAAAGGCCTGCTCACAGAGAAAGCCATCCGTGCCATTTTCCGCGAGATCATGAGCGCAGCCCTGGCTCTGGAAAACAGCATGAGCATTGCCTACCTAGGCCCAGCCGGGTCATGGACCCACCAGGTAGCCATCAACAAATTTGGCAACAGTGTCGCCTACGAAGCTGAGGCCAGCACGGAAGGTGTCTTCGCCCGAGTGGCCTGCCAAAGTGTGGACTACGGTGTGCTGCCGATTGAGCATTCCACCGAAGGAGCCGTCCATCACACACTGGATCATCTGGTGGACTCTGACCTGCAAATCTACGCCGAGATTCTTTGGAAGGTGGAAACCGTGGTCATGGCCAAAGGTGAGGCGGATTCCATCCACGTCATTTACGGTCTGCCCCAGATGCTGGCCCAGTGCCGCCCCTGGCTGACTCAGAGTTTCCCCAAAGCCTCCCTGGTAGAAAGCGCCTCCTCCAGCTTAGCCGCCACCCATGCAGAAAATGAATCTGGTGCCGCTGCCATCGGCACCCCGCTAGGGGCAGAACTGCACGGCCTGCGCGTCCTTTCGACCTCGCCCCGCGAACATGCTTCGCGCGCTCGATTCATCATCCTAGGCCGCCGCAGCGGTGCGCCGACGGGGCATGACAACACCATGCTCATGGTTCATGCCCGTGACCGCGTAGGTGCCCTGCTGGAAGTACTGCAAGTTTTTGCCAGCCGGAATGTCAACGTGCGCCAGATCGAAAACCGGCCCGTCCCAGGTGATGTTACTGGCGAACAAGCACGCTTCTTCCTAGAGATCAGTGGCCATCACGAAGAGCCTTCCCTACAAGAAGCCATTCAGGATCTCACCACTCAAGGTGCCAAGGTCAAAGTCCTGGGCAGCTATCCCGCACCGGGCTGGATCGAAGAACGCTAAGTCAAAATTCCGTCAGGCTTGTGTACGCAACTTCCGCGCCGCTTCCTGCTGCTCAGTAGAAACAAGGCTGCGCGCCCACAACCCATCTTTCCAACTGGCTGAAAGCAGCGGGCACTCCGCCAACTCCCGTGCGGCTTCATGATCCGCACGCCGATGATGCATGATCTCATTCGCTAGGGCGATGCTCCATTGCGGAAAAGTCCGTTCGATCAAATGGAGGTCCTGCCCCGCCTCCACCCAACCATGCTTCTTCACACGGAAGTAAAAACCCGTGTAGCCGGTGCGCTCCACCTGCGCCGTCAGATCCTTCACCTGCCAGCGCCGCGCCAGCTTCCAGCAGGGTTGGCGCGGCTGAGACAC
>JAOZVT010000155.1 GCA_025869455.1 Prosthecobacter sp. | reverse complement strand
CGGGCTTGTATCCGTGAACCCGATAACTCCACCACGCCGATATTCTGAACTTTCGGGAAGTGGGAGCGACGCGCCCGCTCACTCATGGAAAAAGCTTCAGGCTCTTGACCAGGCTCCGGCATTGTCAGCGTGGGGCTGGAACAAGCCGCTAAACTCAGCAAGGACGAATAAAAAACAGCCCGGGAAAAGGCGACAGCATCTACAAATGGAAAAGTCATGGGGGGAATTAAGAAAGCGATTCTAGAAGAGCGTTTCTAGCAGGAAAGAAAAAACGCAGGCTTCTGCATTTCTTCGCATGTTTGTGTGTTTTTTCCCAACTGGCATTCTGCCGCAAACATTCTCTAGGAGGCCGGATCTTGTCATTTTTTTGATTTTCTGGATTCACTCTCCAACCATGCTTTCGGCGCAGAGTTTCATATAAAGCCAAGCTTTGAACGTTTTCGAAAAAACAAAACACACTTAAAGTTAGGCAAAGCAAAGGCCGCAAACTCCGGCATGTGGCCCGCTGAAAAGTAAAACGGGGACACGCCGCATTGGCATGTCCCCGCAAATGGTCAGAAAAAGCTTACTTCTTCTCAGCGTCCACAGCGGCCTTTTCAGCCGTGGCAGTAGCTTCAGCCTTCACCTTGTCAGCTTCTAACTGAGCTTCGGCGGACTTCTTAGCAGCTTCGATATTGGCCTTTTCGATAGCCATCTTAGCTTCAGTCGCTTTTTTAGCTTCTTCAGCAGCAGCGGCCATCTTGGCTTTTTCAGCCTCTAGGTTTTCCTGAACTGCTTTTTTTGTGGCTTCGATGCTTTCCTTGTCGGCTTCAGCCGTAGCTTCGACTTCTTTTTTGGCTTCGGTTGCAGCCTTTTCAACGGATTCCTTTTTCTCTTCGATGGCCTCAATGGCTGCGTCTTTCTTCTCTTCGATCACAGCTTTTTCTTTGTTGCAGCTGGAAATGACGACGGCCGTAAGGGCAACGATAATGAATGGGGTATATTTCATAATGATGTGGGGAGGTATCTGCACTGGCCATCCATAATTAAAAATCAGGCACAAACGCCTTCAGCGGCCAGCAAGGTAATTAGCCTGGGACACGCCCTCCTTTTTGTCAATAAGCAATAAGCTTACCTTGAAATAAGAATATATTGCATTTTGCTTTATCGAAGGATTGGCAGGGATCAAGAAGCCCGGTTTTATGAACCCCATCCTTTTCGCAATTCCCCACCCACACGCTCATGCGGCAGCCAAAGGATGCCAATGGCCGTCGGCTGAATCTTGGATTTTGTCGGCGTGAGCTTCGTGGTTTCCAAGATCAAAGCCGTCGGATCATACTGATCACGGATTTTTTGCGTCTCGTCAGCCAGCTGCTTTTGCATGTCGTCGATTTCCGCCTGGATGCGGCCCAGCTCAGCTTCCGCCGCTGCGGCCTCTTGGGATTCACGCATGACACGGGCAGCACCTGTCACCGTACTGGCTTTGGCCATGGAGGCGATGCCCCGTTTACGACCGAAGAACGCACCTAACAAACTTTGCCCAATCGAAACCGCTGTGGAAAGTTTGGCACTTGTGGCCTGGGATTTTTGGGTATCTACCTTCGCCTGGGCACGGATGGCTTTTTCATTGAGGGACTTAAGCGCCTTTTCTGTCTTTTCCCGCAAAGCTTCCACCGCTTGATCACGCAATTCCCGCGCAGTTTGAGTGATGCGGGCTTTGAACTCATCCACCTTTTCACCAGGATTCGAATAACATTCCAGAAGCGGGCTGTAACTCAC
>JAOZVT010000154.1 GCA_025869455.1 Prosthecobacter sp. | reverse complement strand
ACGAATGACCAGTCAAACGGCGCATTGAGTCCTACGAAAATGACCTTTTGCCCCGTTTGGCAGGACGATTTCAGCCATTCACCAAATGTCAGCATCGCCTGTTGCGGAGTGAGTCCTTCGCGCTCCAGCTTCTCCAGACTCAGCCCCGATACTGCCAGTGCTTCTGGGTCGTGTTTTGGACTGTCAGGTCGTAGTTCAAGATAGATGGACGTGGCAGGTTGATCTACAAGGCAAGCTCCAATGGAAAGCAGGCTGTATTCGCCTGGTATAGGTCCAGAAGTCTCGACGTCGACGGAAACATAAAGCTCATCAGGGTTCATGTCATATCCTTTTCGTGTAGTTGCCAGATCACGCTCAAGCTCGTAACCATGTGACGGTGGAAAGGCGGCAAAGCCATTGCCCCATTTTTTGCTGTTGCACTCGCTATCCGGCGTTCGAGCAGCGGCAGTGCATGTCTACTGGAGGAGTGCACGTTCCTTTGGTCAGCTCTGCGCCCGAGCATAATGATGTGTGTCATTCTCTAGTCGCGGATGAGGGCCGGACAATCATGAGCGAGCATTGGATAGTCAAGTGCCAGAATACTGAGGACGGTACTGGCGACATCATCATTGACCTACCTCCAGAGTTGCTTGACCAAATGGGGTTAGGTGTTGGTGATCATTTAGAGCTAACGATAGCGAATGGCACATTAGTGCTGACGCCCATGAACAGTGCAATATCAGTACGGCCGATGTTTGCTGGAGTCCTGCGTGAGGATGCCTATCATGCTTACCGCAAGCGGTTGGCTGCGTATCTCCATATCCCTTCCAACGCTTCGGATCAAGACATTCACGACATGATAGTAGCTGGCTTTTCGGCCGGCCTGATTTCATCGCTTTGTGCTGATGGCACCGTAAATCCGCAAGAACGCGACATAATCATTCACCCCAAAACGCTCAAAACAAAATTGGCAAGCGATCAGCTTTTAACGTCGGATGAGAGCGATCGCCTGTTCCGGTTCGCACACATTACCGCCATGGCCGAGATCATGTTCGGGGACGAAGGGAAGGCCAAACAATGGCTTTCCAAACCCAAAGCCCGTTTTTTGGGAAAAAGCCCACTGGCAATGGTCACTACGTCTCACGGCACACATCTAGTTGAAGAAATGCTGATTCAGGTGTCTGAAGGCATGTCATTTTAATCCTGCCACAGTTAACAGTGTGGACGGAAATAACGGGCAGCAGCATGCCCACTTCTATGACTATCACTGAATCTGAGAGTCAATCACTATGATCAACGCAAACGCTCTAGCCGGTATAGGCATCAAAGCCCAAGCGTTGGTTCATCCCTCAACGGCGTGCGTTACGTCATTGCACCTGCGACTCTTGATACCGCCAAGACGGAGTCGAAACCACCACATAGTCGATATAAATGATCAGTTCATTCAACAGGACTCCCGCCAAAATTGTGGGGTGGCCGGTTAGCATCCTTAACGGGGATTGGACATCGACTCGATAATACGGCACTGCTCGATCACGCCGCCCTCGCAACAAGCAATCAAACGCTCCAACTCCACCTCCAAGCCTTGCAGGTCTCGGATGCGCATTCGAACCTGCTCTAACTGCCCCTCGATTTTTGCGTCCACCCTGGCGCAGGAAGCGTCGCGGTTATCCGCAAAGCCCAGCAACTCTCGAACATCGTCAAGGCTGAAGCCCAGTGTGCGGCTACGTCGGATGAACAACAGACGGTCGCGCTCCTCGTCGGTGTAGAAGCGATAGC
>JAOZVT010000153.1 GCA_025869455.1 Prosthecobacter sp. | reverse complement strand
TTCGACTACATCCGCTTTTACAATCACCGCCGTCACCACTCGACGTTGGGCTATCTCAGTCCGATGGAGTTTGAGCGGCGAAACGCGAGCAGTAGCTCTTAACTACCTGTCCACTCTGCCTGGGACAGACCAGTTTCAGGTCAGTGAGCGGGGATGCTGGCTTCACTCCGACTGGCATTGGTTGTCCCTGATTGCGTCGACCGGTTGAATCTATAGGCGAAAGCTGCCTGCTGTGATCGGCGCTATTCGTCGCCATCTCGATTCCAGTGGGCGACCAGCTCATCGGTACGATCCGGGATCTGTGGTGTCTTGCTGAGTACAAGGCACCGGGCATTGCCGACGTACTCCTCGATCACATAGAGAGTTTCGCCAACGTCGACGCCTAGCTCCTGAAGAGCTTCATCCGGAATGCGGATAGCGCCATCGCCGTCCCAGTCTTCGATAGTCACCTGCTTGGGACCCATTTCTTTTCTCCACCGTCATGATCGCCTTCGGTGTGGTCGATCTTGGGACACGGTCAAGCCGCTAGTCGAGATCATACGCTGTGGCGGTAGTTCTGGCCGGTAGCAGCCCTTAGTGGATTAGTGGAACCGGAACTGGCATAGCAGTGATTCTGATGAGCTCTATCGAGGATGGGGGCTGACTCAGCCAGATTTATGCTAGCCTGCAAGCGCTTCGGGTATAGACCCGAAGGTGCATCACAAGCTGTCAAGCCCCAAGGCGGCATCCCAGGTGTAACAACCCAGGGTGACCAGCAATGCGGCCAGCAGCCCTCGGATACTTATCTTCATAGGTACTCCAAATGTGACGCTGACACTATACGTCGATCCTAGCAATCGCGGCGAAATCGGAACTGGGTGACCAACACCGATTGGATGATGTGAGGAGCATTTGAGTTTATCCGGCCAGGCGGCTGAGGATTGCCGCCATCCTATGCTTGGCCGGTTGGCTCGAACATGGATGTACGCTGATGCCAGAAAATTGGTACAAATCTCGGGGCTATCTGCACTTTGATCGCCCGATCAACCAGGCTGCGGCGCGGGAGATAGTCTCTAGCCCTAAGACTGTTGCTAAGCATGCCTTTTACCCCTTCATTCGCTATGTCGCACAAACACAGAAAGTGTTTTTCGACAAAAGCATTGGGAGGGTGGTCAAAAAAGACCCTAAGCAACGGCCGATTTCCTACGCTGCGCACGTCGACAGCCACATTTACTCCTACTACTGCGAGCTGCTGAACCGGGCTTACGAGGAGCATTTGGCGAAGGTGCAGTGGTCCTCCGCCATTTTGGCGTTTAGAGCCCTTGGCAAAAGCAATATCGATTTTGCTCGGGATGCGTTCCTGGATATCGCAACGCGAGACTCCTGCTGCGTCATCGCCATCGACATCAAGGGCTTCTTTGACAACCTAAACCATGCGCATCTGAAAAATGCCTGGCAGGCGCTCCTAGGCAGCAGCCAGTTGCCCGACGATCACTACGCGGTGTACCGATCTCTAACCAAGTTTTCGTTCGTCTACAGGGATCAAGTCTACGAGGCACTGGGGCTCTCCAAAAGCAACCCCAAGCAAGGCCGTAAGCGAATTTGCGAGCCCCACGAGTTCCGGGCCAAGGTGCGTGAGGGCGGCCTGATCGAAACTAACAAAAACAAAAAAGGTATCCCTCAAGGCTCCCCCATCAGCGCCATGCTGTCCAACGTGTACATGATGGGCTTCGATGAGCAGATCCACGCGCATGTCGAATCCTGCGGTGGTGCTTATTAC
>JAOZVT010000152.1 GCA_025869455.1 Prosthecobacter sp. | reverse complement strand
AGCTTTTATTCTCTTGGTCCTGACATTGCCCATCTGGGTTGTTGCCATGATCGGTATCCGCCTAGCCTCCCCAGGCCCCATTTTCTTCCGGCAAGAGCGTTCCGGCCACTACGGCAAACCTTTCCGCATGTGGAAGTTCCGTACCATGCATGCCGATGCGGAATCACGGCGGGAAGAGCTGGAAACCTGGAATGAAATGACCGGGCCGGTCTTTAAAATCAGCACCGACCCCCGCATTTTCGCCTTTGGCCGCTGGTTACGACGCATGAGCATTGATGAGCTACCGCAGTTGCTCAATGTGCTACGTGGTGAAATGAGCTTGGTCGGGCCGCGTCCCCTGCCCGTGTATGAGATCCAAAAGATCGAAAAACATGCTCAGCGCCGCCGCCTCAGTGTGAAACCCGGCCTGACCTGTCTCTGGCAGGTCACAGGCCGAAACGGCATCCGCAACTTTGAGGAATGGGTCGCGCTAGACCTTCAATACATCGACAACTGGTCTCTCTGGCTGGATTTAAAAATCCTGCTAAAAACGCTCCCCGCCGTGCTCCGTGGTGTCGGCGCGTCTTGACAGGAACTCCGCGATCAAACGCGGAGTGCAGGATTAACTCAGCAACTTGATATACACCGCCTCAGTGCGGTTGATCTGCGTTTCAAAGCTAAGCTCCTCCAACGCATGTTCACGCGCCTTCAGCGCCATCGTTTGAGTGAGTTCAGGCTCGGCAAACACGGAGCGCAGGGCTTGCGCCAGGGCATTCACATCTGCGGGAGGCACCACACGACCGCGCACGCCGTCTTCCACCACTTCCGTCAAGCCGCCAGCGGAGGATGAAACCACTGGAGTACCCACCAGCATGGCCTGCGGCAGCACCTGAGAGGTGGCTTCATTTTTGAGCGACGGCAGCACGCAGACGTTCATGATCCGCATGAGATTGGCCACATCGGTACGGTGACCAGTCATGACCACCCGTTTTTCCAGCCCCAGCTCATGGATACGCTTTTGCAAAGCGGGACGCTGCGGCCCTTCCCCCACAATCAAGAGGCGAGCCTGCGGCATTTCTTGGGCCAGTTGGGCAAAGGCTTCCAGCAAGATTTCATGCCCCTTCCAACTGCGTAAAACCGCCACGATACCGACGATCTGGTCCGTCTCTGCAAATCCCAGGGACGCACGCAGCCCCTCCGTTTCCACGTCAGGATGAAACACTTTGGTATCTGCCCCGGCAGGTACAGAATACTGACGCTGCGGGTGGCAGCCCCCATCATGCACCAAATGATCCCGAATGTGACGGCCACTGGAAATCACCGCCTCTGGCAGCAGATCATAGAGAAGTTTGGAGTTCAGACCTGGGCGGACGGGAGAAGAAAGGTGCCGACTGCGCACCATCGGCACATGGGCCAGTTTGGCTGCCATGCCACCTACCCAGCCATCCACTGAGCTGTGACCATGTACCAGGGCAATGCCGTCCTGACGGATCAGGCGGGCCAGTTGAAACACCGTCGGCATGTGGAAAGCGGATTTGAAAGGCAGGTGCGAGACCTGGAATCCTGCCTCCAGCGCCCGTTTGGAGATGGTGGAAGCCTCTCGGCAGGCCAATCGCATGTCCCAGCCACGCTCACGGAAAGCTTCCATCTCACGAAGGATGCGGATTTCTTGCCCTCCCCAACCGAGAGACCATTCGGTGTGCAGGATACGGCGATTGTGAACAGGCTGGTCAGACATTCTCTTTCGATGGCTCTGCGCGGGAGTACGTCAAGCAATACTCGCTGCCATAAGCCACCTACTTTTGGGCAAAAGCGAGCCGGATGAAATCTCCACGAGTCGCCGCAGCGGCCAGTTCTGGAGATTGAATGCCGAGACTGCTGGCCAGTTTCAGCCACTGCGTGCGGGTTTCTGCATCCAGCGCTTTTCCCAACTCTACCGCATGCCCAGGATTCGCTTCATAATACTGACCGTGCAGATTTTTACCGCGTTGACCTGGCTTTTTGGGCATCGGGTTCAGCCCATGCAAGCCACCAGCAGTGCCCCACCACTGCACGGCATCAAACTGGGGATGCCCTGGCAGCACATCTGCCACATAGATCATCGCAGACTTATCCTGGATGAGCTTCGTCTGGAGAGCTGAGATGGAGATGTCTTGCACGGCCTTTCCAGATTGGATGGCCAGTGAGGCCGCGTGACCAGCAGCCTGCCCCAGAGACATCCAGATCGGCTCCAGGCGCAGCGCGCAGAAACCTACGTGGGAGGAGGATGCGGCCACGGGCACCAGCAGGTTCTGGCATTCTTCGGTCTTCGGTAGCAGCACACCGTAGGGGATCTGATAGGGCGGCACGGGATTGTAGAGCTCCCCGCCATGTTGACCACCGATCTGGGGTCCTTCATGAGAAGTGCCGTGGCAGTTATTCCCATAGTCTCCCATGGCAATGGAATCGGTCATGAGTTTGGCACGGGCATCCCCAGGGGCGTGCTCGCTATCCTGCTGCACATAAACATGCTGGCCGATCATGCGGCGCGCCTCACGCACATAAAGCTGAGGCGGCAGGTGATTCGTCTCTGTGAATTCATCTTTGCACCATCCCCAGGCGCGGGCGGGTTCCTGGATGTTGGCAGGCACGGCCTCATCATTCAGGAGGAAGTAGAGCAGACCTGTGTTGTAACGCAGATGCTCGTCAAAGATGGCCTGACGCGTAGCTGCATCTCCTTCCGGCCATCCGAGATTATGCCCAGGCATGGACAGCCGCACGAGACCACGGGAGACATCATTGATGTCATACTTATGGTTCGGCAACGGTGGCGTTTGAGCTTTGACAATGCACTTGGAAGGATAACCAAAAACACGGTCAATTTTTCCCGGTTTTAGAAAATCCAGCACGGCCACGAAGTCCTCACGCTTATACCCTACCGGGGCCGTGATCGGCACACGGTTGGCCGGATCATCCGTAGCACAAAAACGGAAGTTATAAGCCTGCAATTGATGATCCTCTTTTTCAGGTGCCAGCGACTCACCATATTGAGACTGTCCCTCCCGACCTACATGGTATTTGACCCCTACTTTGGCCAGCAGATCCCCTTCATAGCTGCCATCAATGAAGATCTTGGCAGTGACCTTCAGGTCGGAAAACTGAGCGCTGCGAATCACGGTGCCCTCATGCTGCACGGACTCCAGCGGGGCGTTCCGGTGAATCTGAATCTTCGGCAGCTCTTTCAGCATGGCTTCCATGATCAGAAGATTCACCTTCGGCTCCCCAAAGGTGCCCTCGAAACAGCTTTTCACCTGTTCGGAGTCGGCTCCGTACGTCTTCACGTAGTAGGCTTTGACCCTCTGGCTGAAGTCCAAAAAGCTGCCGCTGAGAGATTCCAGCGAATGAAAATCTGTGTGGGATAAACCACTGGTCACTAAGCCACCAATGCGGGCGGTAGGCTCCACCAGAACCACCGAGCTGCCAGACTTGGCCGCCGAGAGAGCCGCCGCGATTCCACCCGGTGTGGCACCGTAGATGCAAACATCTGTTTTGAGGTCTGCGGCCTGGAGACTGGCCGCAAGAAGGAAGGTAAGGGACAAAAGACGCATAGCTAAGCCTAGGCTATACGTCACTTAGGCCGCCACTCCAACACTCCTTGATGACTTTCATAGATGACGGACTGGGCTTTGTCCGCTTGCTTCGGCCCTTCGGGCAAGTAGCGCCCTTCATTGTCAAACCAGTAAGTGCGCCCGGCTTGGTAACGAATCCAGCCTTGCCGCAGCCCCGCTTCATCATAACGATTCACATCCCGCCAAGCTTTGGGAGTGCTCAGTCGTGGGTCCACCCAGGCTGGCGCTGTGGAACGCACCAGAACATCAGGGTACAGAGCCTGGCTCATGATCGTCAGGTTCAGTCCATTGATGCAGTAGCGTTCCGCTGGGGTCAGCTCTGTGGGGATGATGGCTAGAGCAATGCTGCCATCGACTTTTTCCATCAAGATGCCGAGGTTTTTCAGGCGCATGACCTCGCTGGCAATGTCTGCTGTGGCGGTGGCTTTTGAGGACTTGGCCGCCAGGGCTAATACATCCCGCTGAAAAGCAAAAAAGAGATCGGTGAATCCACTGATCGCACTGAGGGAACGCTCGATGGCGGAGCGTACCGTCAGGCCACGTTCTCCCGGCAAAGGCAGAGAGAGAGCCTTCTCCAAATCATCCAGGACACGTTTTTTGAGCTGTTCAGCCTGGTCCTTCTTTTCTGGATCTGCCTCCAGTTTTTGCACCATCAACCATTCCTCATTGAGAGGTAACCAAGCTTTCTGAATGGCCAACCTTTCCGGTTCCATGAGAAGTTTTTCAGCTAAGACGCTGCGCAATCCATCCCCAGCTAAGGAGAGAGCCAGCATGGCCTTCATCCAGCGTGGATCGCGTGGGCTCACAGGCAGCCCCGCCTCAGGATTGTGCGTTTGATAACAGATGTCTGTGACGCGCCCCTTCGAATCATAAAAATGCATTTCGTTAGGCAGCATGTAAAAACTGACGATGGCAGGGGCGCTTGTGCTGATACCATTGCTGGCAAACACACCGATATCCACCCGGTGACTGCGAATGCCCGAGGCAGTCTTAGCGGGTGGTTGCCATTTGATGTGCAGACGTGCCACGGGTTCCTTCTCATTGGTTTCCAGTTTGATCAGGCGTGAGTCCCCTTGCAGAAGCTGCCAGCGCAATTGGATGGGGCGGCCCAGGATGTCTGCGCTCTTTTTGGCGCTCAGCACCATGGTGTACTCAGTAGAGTTGCTGCGCAAAATGCGCGCAACTGAGACGGGTGTGTCGGCTAGTTTGTATAACTGCGCTCGGTCCGTCTCAAAGTAGTCCTTTCCAGGCTTAAGCTCGGTCTCTTCGACCACCTCGATCTGCACCAAAGGCGGAATCATGGGCGGGCGCATGTCATGCGCCATCTGGATCATTTTTTCCTCATCCAGATTGCCTGCATCAAACACCACCGGATGTGCCACCCCCGTGAAGTAGTCTGCCTCCTTTTTAACTTGTTTGTTAGACTGGCGTAGAATGGCCTGCACCGTGGGCATGAGAATGCGCTTATCAATCAGCGTCCGCTGGGTGTCTGGGGGAAAGGCCGCAATGGTTGTTAGGACCGCATTCAGAAATGGCTGGTCACTGCCGGATGACCCTTGGGAAATGAGGGTGCAAGCATTGTTACTGGGGTAGAGGTCACCATACCCATCCACTCCATTCCCCCCAATGTCATAGTCCTGATGCTCAGGATAGATCATGAGGTTATTCGCCAAGTACTGCATCATCAGGAACTTTTGCCCCTTCGGATCCACCTGATACATACGCGGCAGACTACCTCCCTTTTCTGCGGGCGCAGACATGGAGCAATTCCCCACGGTGGGGTGGGCTCGTAACACCACAGATGGGCCTTTGTCGGGGCCTGTCTTTGCGTCGGCTTGAAAGACTTGTAACTGTGGGTACTGGGCCACATTCAGCGGTGAATGCTGACCATCTCTATTTTCATAATAGATCTCCGCGAGGCCTGCTGCTGAACCGGCTTGATACCACTCATTCAAGAGTTTGCCCACAGCATCACCGCGCTGAGCCACCTGGGCTTCTGCATGGAACGCAAAGAATACGGCAAGGCCGAAAAGGGCTTGTCTCAAATCAAAAGGTAGCATCCTCACAGCCCTCAGCATCCCGCGAGCCGACCTCCTGTCAATCGAATGCCGAGGTGAGAAAAGTACCTACACTAGATCAGCGCGGGTGTATGCAGCCACCACAGGGTAACCTTTGCTCTCAATGTTCTGCCGTCCACCTTCCTGACGATCCACCAGAATCAAGGCAAAAGCCACCTTGCCACCCTCTTCTTCGATAGCCTGAATGGCCTTCAAGGTCGAGTCACCCGTGGTGATCACGTCATCCACCACCACCACAGGCAGAGCGGGGTCAAAGTTTCCTTCGATGCGTTTGCCACGTCCATGGCCCTTCGGCTCCTTACGCACGTTGAAGGCCTGCACCACTTTCTCATCACCAGCCATGCTGGAAGTCATCGCCACCGCGAGAGTGATCGGGTCTGCACCCATAGTCAGTCCCCCCAGGGAGCCGATGCTCAAACCTTTGGCGGCTTCTTCCTTGCGCAGCAGATCATGCAAGACGCGACCGACCAAAACAGCTCCGCGTGAATCCAGGGTGGTCACTCGGCAGTCCACATAGAGGTCACTCTCCTTGCCAGAAGCCAGGATGAATTTTCCCGTTTTGACAGATTTGCGACGGAGAATTTCGGCGAGTTCGGTGCGATCAGATTCGAGTGACATGACTTGCGTTTAGCGGGCAGGCTTCCAGAAGCAAGGGCAGGATTTAACAGGCACGTAAATTGCTTGACCGCCTTTGGGGTTGTAGTGCAAAAAATACGGCTTAAGACACTGGTAATTTTATGAGGAAAAAAAATCGACCACTCTGGAGGTTTGTTGCTTTTACCTATCTCACATTAGGTTTTGGCACCTTCACTGCCCATGGTCAGGTCCAATCAAAGAGCTACACGCCTTTGGCCTTTTCCGCCGAAATTCAGTATGTCGAGAATTCCCTAAAATTGGCCACCCAACATTACAAAGGTGAGGGTAAAATCGTCATCTCTCCAAACGAGAACCAACATTGCACCCTGGAAATTGCCGAGGGCAGCTTCGTGGAGAATGTCTGTTTCGAAGTTCGTAGAAACGGGCATTTGCGGATTCGTGACAGCTTACTACGGCATTGCCAGATCTGGCTGGAGCCAGGGGCCGAAGTCACACTGGATTCCTGCGGCTTAGACCGCTGCGAATTCACCGGGGAACCCTCTGCAACACCGACCCCTCCCACGTTTCGGATCATCAACTGCATTCTAAATCAGGGCGCGTGGATGATCCCGATGAACTATCTGGGCTTAGAGATGATGGACTCCGTGGTGATGGAGCAAAATTTCAGCCTGCGTCTGATGCGCCTGCAAAGCCCGACGGATGGAAACTCCTGGGCAGACTATGCCCGCCGCCCGATGATCCGTTACACTCGATTTGAAAACAGCTTGGTTCATGCCACTTTGCTACTGACGGTCTCCCAAGTGACAATGGAGAAGTGCCAGGGTCTTTTCCTGCCTGGCAAACCAGCCATTGGGACGGAAGATAAACTCACCAAAACCATGCTGCCCATGCGCTGGGAAAACTGCATGCCTCCCGAACCTCCCACCACCGTGGTGGATGGCGTGGGTATCCAGCGGATCACGACCCCAATCTCTGGGGGCTGCACCCTGACTGGCAAGATCGAAGATGAGGTTCTGAGTCTAGAAAAGATAGCTGTGACTGATCCTGTTACCATTCAATCTGCCATCCCCTCCACGGCTGATAACTCCAACGATTTAAAGCTCAAGCAGTCCATTGTAAACGGCCTCCTGGTGATGCCCTTGGCCTCTGGCAGCGAAGCAGGGCAAGTCACCCGCATGAACATGACGGTGGTACCTGGAAGCGCCAATTTGCGGTTCAGTCAGCAGATTGGTGATGATATGGCCACCGCCTTGAAAGAGGTCCAAAAATTCATCCAGCTGCGACATTCTTCCCTACCCAGGAGTCTCGATTTCGAAATTGCCTTTGAAGAAAAATACTCCGGTAAAGACGGCCCCTCCGCAGCAGTGGCTTGCGCACTTTTAAGCGAATCTCTCCTAACTGGCCAGACCTGGGATCCTGCCTTTGCGGTGACGGGGGACATGAATGCTGACGGCATGGTGCAACCCATCGGCGGAGTGGCCGCGAAGGTTCGTGGAGCCACTCGTGGCGACTGCCGAATCGTCGCGGTACCGCTCCGCAATGAAACGGCCGTTTCGGACCTTTTGATTCAGGATGGCCCCGCTCTTGTAGCTGGCATTCATATCTTTTCCCTGACCCATTTTGACCAAGCCGTAACCCTAGCCAGCATAGCGGATCGTCCTCCTGTCTTGCAGCAGGCGATTGATGAATTTGAAATCATCCGCACCACGTTGCAACGTAACCCCCAGCAAATGGTATCCATTTTACGCACCCCGCAGGCTGCTGCACGGCTGCAAGCCATTTTGGAAAAGGCTCCGAATAGCCTTTCCGCGAAGTACCTACTGCTCTTTTCCCAAGGGCGCATGCCCACGTCCCTTTCTTTGAGCGGCTCCATTGAAGCAGCCGACAACAATGCCTTAGGGCTAGTCAGCTCTATCAAAAATGATTTCAAAGGTACGGTAAGTTCCCTACAGCGGGATGAACTGGGTTCGTCCCTCAATCGCCTACGCAACCTGCGTCCGCGTTTGGACCAGCGCACCTGGCCCTACATCGATGGTCTAGTGCGCTACGGTGAAATTGTCCGTGAAGAAGTGCTGCACCCCTCCCTGAATTACAACCATTTCAAAGAGATGGCCTCCCGCGCCAATCAGGCAGCCAATGCCGCCATCGCCGCCAAAGATAAGCTCTTGGCCGATCCAAAAGTGCTGGAAGAATTGGGGCTTTAAACACCCTGAGTTCTAGATGAAGGGGGCATCTGCACTGGCTAGATGCCGAGCCAAGCTCCGTTGACCCGTTTCAGAAACGGGTCTAAGCACTTGGCAAGAGGCCCGATCACGCAGAAACTAGCCCTTGACCATGCCTCTCCGCGACACTTTGCTCAATCTCGCCATCACCGCTGTGCTGGTGCTGATGGTCGTACTGGGCGGCATTTTACTCAAAGAAAGCCGTCCGAAGCCTTTACCCGCCTTGCCCGTGCCTGTGGCAGGTGTCCCGGGGGAATCCCTTCCCGGAGAGGGCGGGCAACCCAAAAAAATCGAAGATCGTTTCCTGATCTTTCCCCGTGCGACTCTTGTGGAGAGCCGCGCCAATGAGGCGGATACCTTGCGTATCCGCATCGGCAACGATGAGCACGTTTTTGTGCTGTATTTTGTAGATGCCCTGGAAGCCAGCATGAACCATCCGCAACGGGTGGCAGAGCAGGCCCGCTACTTTGGCCATACCACAGATAATGTCATTATCACCGCAGGAGAAGAAGCTTCCGCCTACGTCGCAGAGCTTCTCAAAACGCGGCCTTTTGAGGTGATCACACGCTGGGAACGGGTGCCCAATACCCTGCGTTACTACGCGCTCATCCGCTTTCTGCGGGAAGATGGGCAGCGGGTTTATCTGGTAGATCTGCTACTGCGCAAAGGTTACGCGCGCTTGGATGGCGTCCACACCCCTTTGCCTGGGGATCCACGCGACCTCCCCACCTATCTGGCGGAACTCATGTCCCTGACACGCAAAGCCCGAGAGGAAAAGCAAGGTGTCTGGGCCAAGGTGACCCCTTGAGTCTGATTCCAAGTTTGGGAGCGGCCCTAAGTTGGCAAATCTACGCCAAAACAATGGCCCGTCTCACTGCTGAGGAGCTACACCTTCCGTCATCTTGCCTTGTTTCAAGCGGTTGCGCAGCTTGGACCAGAAATCTTCATCGTCTGCAGAAGGGCCAGATTCAGGCAGGGTCGGGCGTAAAGTGGGGACCTTAACTGAATTATCATCCCCACCGTCACTGCGGCTGTCTGCCAAGGAGCGACCATAGGGAGCAAAGATGCCCAGCGGGATCGGGTATTTCTGCAAGCTATTGGGCAGCACACGGTGTTTATTGATGAAATCCGTGGGGCTGTAATAATTTGTATTGTCCCGGGCAAACTGGCTGCGGTTCATGCCGATGCGCAGATTTTTCCGCATCTCAAAGTGCAGGTGAACGGGGTACATGCCGTTGTTGCCCCCCATCTTGCCCACCAATTGCCCCTTTTCCACGACTTGGCCGACTTTGACCAACCGCTGCAAAAGGTGCGCGTAGAGGCTGTCGAGCATGCTAATTTTGCCCGCCTCATCCCGATACGCATGCCGGACGATGATGCAATTCCCCCAACCGACACCAATGTTATCTGAAAAAACCACGACCCCGCGTCCTGATGCATAAATCGGGTCTCCCATGTCACTGTCTCCGCCACCTTTTCCGTTCCAGTCTTCTCCCAAGTGCCCATTGGGCCAGTATCCGCGTGACTTATAATAGTTCTCGGCATTTGGCTTACCAACCGGGAAATCAAACCCATCTGCCAACTGGCACCGCACACTACCATCCGCCCAAACCTTCCCATTAAGAAGCAGGGCCACCAGCAAAACAAACAATCCAACACACCATGAAACACGGCGCGTTGGATTGGAGAGTAGTGCCAAGCCGCCGTTTTTCATGGGGCGGTCAAAGACCAGGTTCAGCTCGGGAATGACGAGCTTGGGTTAAGGTTTAGGGGCTTCAGCAGCAGGGGCCGCTGGAGCTACAGGAGCAGGAGTTGTGTCTGCGGCAGCTTTCGGAGCTTCAGCAGGCGCAGGGGAAGGTGTGGGAGCAGGGGCCGCAGGCTTCGCTGCTGGAATCTCAGTCTTCGGTGCTTCGGTGGCAGCAGGCTTATCAGCGGCTTTCGGGGCGGCGGCTGGCTTGTCCGCAGGCTTCGGTGCTTCGGCGGCCGACTTGTCAGTCTTTGCAGCGTCAGCAGACTTAGCTTCGTCTCCTGGCTTCACTTCCACTTTAGGCGTTTCCACAGCGGCAGGGGCTGGAGGCGGCGGTGCGTCAAAAAGACGGGTGCCACTTTTATCCGACTGCTTTTTGGTGACCAGCATGGCCAAGGTCAAAGTCAGGACAAAAAGAGCCACTGCCAGATAGACCGTAAATTTCTGCAGCACGTTTGTGGTTTGTGCTCCTGCAAGCTGATGCATGGTATCACCGCCGAACGAAGCACCCAGCCCCTCCTGCCGCGGACGCTGCATGAGTACGATGAGGATGAGTAAGAGGCAGACGAGAACTTCGACTGTCGTGAGAATTCCGATCAAAATGTCCATAAGGGGCGGCGAATATGGGGGAAGACGTCTCTTTGGCAAGCGTCTTCTATTCAGACCTCTCGGTTAGAACAATTTCAGACATTATTCGTTAAAATAAAAAAAGGCAAAAAACCCCGTGTGTGACAGCCTCCACACATAGTTATTCACAATGCGTTGGTTTTGAAGGTATTCGTTCTTTTTTGCGAAAATTATCAAAAGTTAGTGTCGGTTTCGCCATTTTAACGTCAAAATTATTTTATTCCTGTGGAACGCTTGGCGCTGCGTTGTGAAACATTCCCAACAGCCAGGGTGGGGCAAAAACATCTTGGCCAAACACAACATGTTGTGCATTATACACCCCGGCCCGCGCTATATCTGGTAGTTATCGTGTGGGCCGGTTTTTCTTTCCCGTTCCCTTTAAATTCAACTGTTTCGCACTTTTCAACCCGATTCTGACCCCTCATGGAAAAGACCTACAAAATTGGCAACCGCGAGTTCCCCCTGGACCAAGACAAGGCCGAAGCCGCCTTTGCCGCCAAAAAAGTCATCAATGGCCGCCAGACCATGACCTTCAATCTTCTCCCCCTGAAATATCAGTGGGCTTATGACCTCTACCGCGTCATGAAGGCCAACCATTGGGAGCCTGAAGACATCCAGATGCAGAAAGATGTGGAGCAGTGGCGCTCCCACGAAGTCTCTGAAAATGAGCGCTGGATCATCATGATGGGCATCGGTTACTTCAGCGCAGCGGAAGGAATCGTCGGTGACAATGTCCAGCACGTCGTCCGTGAACTCGTCACCGCGCCAGAACTGAAGCTCGTCCTGGGCCGTCATGCGCATGAAGAAAACATCCACGCGGATTCCCTCTTGTACATGATCTCCAGTCTCGGAATCAATCCGCACGAATGCGAGGCCATGTTTGAGCAGATCCCAACCATCGTGCGGAAAAACGAGTTCGTTACCAAACACTCGAACAACCTCCGCCGTGAACTGGACCTCACCAAACTGGAGAACAAGCAACTCCTGGCCAAAAACATCTTCGTCTTCGGCCAGTGCATGGAAGGCACCCAGTTCTATGGCCTCTTTGGCATGATCCTCAGCCTTTACCGCCAAAATAAATTCCCAGGCATTGGTCAAATGTTCCGTTATACCCTGCGGGATGAGTCTAACCACATTGAGGTTTTCCGGAATCTCTTCATGGATCTCATTGAGGAAAACCCAGACATCTGGACCCCAGAATTCCGCGAAAACCTCGTCGAAACCATGCGCGAGGCCGTGGCACTAGAAAAAGAATTCATCCGTGACTGCCTCCCCGTCAATGCCGTGGGTCTCAGTGCTGACGAATTCGAACGTTATACGGACTTCATCGCTGACCGCCGCCTCGCTGGTTGCGGCCTCCCCGCGCTGAATCCTGGCGTCACCAATCCGCTGCCTTGGCTGGCGGAAATGATGGACGTCCGCAAAGAGCAAAACTTCTTCGAAGGCAAGGTCACGGATTACCAAAAATCTTCCTCTCTGACCACCTGCGACGACGACGACCTGTAACGAATCTCCCAGGATGGAGTGTCCCGCTGGAAACCCCTCCAGTGTGGGTTTGTCATCCTCCAAATTGCCTCGCTGACCTTAATCAACCTCAATCCCGATCCCTCTCCCGCCATGATCAAGGACCTACTCCACGAAGATAAGGAACTCAAAAGAGTCGCCCACACCCCGAAAGACCAAAAGCCCAGCTTCGAATGGAGCGCGCTGACCGTCGGTGTAGGTGATTCCAATGCCGCCGCCATCAAGGTGAACGTCGGTGGGGATGAACGCGACTTCGACATGGGTGAAATTGCCGATACCGTCGGCAGCGCCCTCGCAGACTTGTTCATGGCACGTCAAAAAGAGAAGGACATCTACAACGAGAAAAATCAGCAGCTCGTCCAGACCATCTCACGCGCCGTGGCAGATGAACTCCAGCAGCGCACCGCCCAACTCGCCCAGGGAGAGGGCGACGCGGCCACCCTCAGCGGCAAAGACATCTATCACTGCATCGAGCGTGCCCTCGTCCGCCACAATGCGCACGACATCGCCCGCAGTCTCGCGGAGCGCCGCAAACGTACGGAGTATGACAGCATTGCCGATAACAACCTGCCGCAGCCCCTCATCGTGAGCACCAAAGTCATCCGCCGCAGCGGCCAGCTCGTCCCTTGGAACCATAACAAGATCGAAATCGCCGTCCGTAAAGGCTTCCTCTCCATGGAAATGGACTCCTCCCCCGCCGTCCAGGTGGCCGAGGCCGTCAGCCGCCACGTCGCGGAGGAAAACAAGCAGTTCATGCACATCGAAGACGTGCAGAACCTCGTCGAAGAAGAGCTCATGAAGCAGGGCTTCTTCAAAGTCGCCCGTGCCTACATTCAATACCGCGCCCTCCGCTCCAAAATGCGCGAGACGGATGAAGAAGCCGCCGAAATCGCCAACGATCACGATAGCGAACAGCAGCAGGCCCTCATCGTCGTCAAAGCCAGCCCCACCGAAACCTTCCTCTGGGATGGCCAGGACCTCAAAAAGCGCATCGACTTCGCCATGCTCGGGCTGGATCTCTGCCTCTCCCGCCATGAGATCGAAATGGAGCTCCGCCGCTCCCTGAATTCCGACATCACGCTGGATCACCTGAAGCAGACCGTCATCCTCAATGCCAAGACCCTGATGCAAAAAGACGCGGACTTTGCCAAGTTCGCAGCCCGCATCCGTCTCAGCTACATGTATGAAGAAGTCCTCGGCTGGGACATCGTCCGTGACGGCATCGAAGCCCTCCGTGACTTCCACCGCCGCGCCTTCCGCCGCAACCTCGCCCGTGGCGTGGATATCGACCGCATCAGCCCCCGCCTGCTGGAGTATGATCTGGACAGGCTGGCTGACGCCCTGGAACCCACCGCCGATCTCGACTTCGACTTCCTCGGCATCCAGACCCTCTATGATCGCTACTTGATCGTGGATAAAAAGGTCAAGCCCAGCAAGCGCCTGGAAACCCCCCAGCTCTTCTGGATGCGCGTGGCCATGGGCCTCTGCATTCGCGAAGAAAACCCCGAGGAAAAAATCATCGCCCTGTACAAACTGTACAAAGGCCGTCGCTTCTGCTCCAGCACCCCTACCCTCTTTAACAGCGGCACCCTGCACAGCCAGCTCAGCTCCTGCTACCTCTACAAAGTGGATGACAGCATCGAGTCCATCATGATCCGTGGCATCGCCGAAAACGCCTTCCTTTCCAAATGGGCAGGCGGGCTCGGCGGCTCCTGGACCAGCGTCCGTGGCACCGGCGGCTACATCAAAGGCACCAATGGTGAAAGCCAGGGCGTCATCCCCTTCCTGAAGCTGCACAATGACCAGCTCATCGCCGTGAACCAAGGCGGCAAACGCCGTGGCTCAGGCTGCGCCTACCTAGAAGTGTGGCATAACGACATCGAAGACTTCCTCCAGCTCCGCGTCAATACGGGCGACGAACGCCGCCGCACGCATGACCTGAATACGGCGAACTGGATCCCGGACCTCTTCATGAAACGCATGGAGTCCCGTGGTGTCTGGACCCTCTTCCGCGCCAATGAAGTGGCAGACCTGCATGATCTCTACGGCTCCGCCTTCGAAAAACGCTACGCCGAATACGAAGCCCTAGCCAAGGCAGGCAAAATCTTCTCCAAAGAAGTCGAAGCCCTGGACCTCTGGAAAAAGATGCTCAAGTCCATCTTCGAAACCGGTCACCCGTGGATCACCTTCAAAGACCCTTGCAACGTCCGCAGTCCCCAGGACCACGTCGGCGTCATCCACAGCAGCAACCTCTGCACGGAGATCACCCTGAACACCAGCGCGGATGAAACCGCCGTCTGCAACCTCGGCTCCGTCCTCATCGACAACCACCTGGACGACGCAGGCAACATTGACCACACCAAGCTGCGCGAAACCATCCGCACCGCCGTGCGCATGCTGGACAACGTCATCGACATCAACTTCTACCCCACCGAAGCCGCCCGCACCTCCAACGAACGCCACCGCCCCATCGGCCTCGGCGTCATGGGTCTGCAATACGCCCTCTATCGCAAAGGCATCCCCTTCGCCTCCAAAGAAGCCGTCGAATTCAACGACGAATTCATGGAAGCCGTCGCCTACTATGCCTATGAAGCCAGCAGTGACGTAGCCGCCGAAAAAGGCACCTACTCCAGCTACAAAGGCAGCAAATGGGATCGCGGCCTCCTTCCCCAAGACACCGTGGACCTTCTGGCCCAAGAACGCGGCCTGGAGATCGATGTCCCCCGTGGTGGCAAGATGGACTGGAGTGCGCTGCGCGCCAAAATCGCCAAGCACGGCATGCGCAACAGCAACGTCCTCGCCATCGCCCCCACGGCCACCATCTCCAACATCATGGGCTCCAGCCCCTGCATCGAGCCCCTCATGAGCAACATGCTCGTGAAGTCCAACCTCAGCGGCGACTTCATGCTCCTGAACCCCTACCTCATCCGTGACCTCAAAAAACGCGGCCTCTGGACCTCCGACGTGCAGAACAAGCTCAAGTACATGGATGGCGAGATCGAAGGCATCGAAGAAATCCCCGTGGACCTCAAGCGCCGCTACGCCACCGCCTTCAGCATCGACTGGAGCTGGCTCATCGACGCCGCTGCCCGCCGTCAAAAGTGGATAGATCAATCCCAATCCGTCAACCTCTTCTGCGGAGAAAGCGACATGCGCACCCTCTCCCACATGTATCGCGGAGCCTGGAAAAAAGGCCTCAAAACCACCTACTACCTGCGCACCCGCTCCGCCTCCAACATCGAAAAAGCCGATGTCGAAGTGAAGAAGGAAATGCGCGGCATCGTCGGCCAAGATCACACCAAAGCCGCTGCCTACACCGAAGAACAGATCCAAGCCTGCTCCATCGAAGCCATGCGGAATGGTGGGACTTGTGAGGCTTGTCAGTGAGCTATAACTAATTCGTAGCAATCAACACCAAAAAAACGTCATGAGCAATCAAAGTCCCCAGGAACTCTTTGAGGTAGTCCAATCAGGCGGTGTTGATCCTGATCTCAAAAAGAAGGCTGCGAAGGTAGTAGAAGACAAAGAACTCCCACCTATTCATCAGGAGTTCTTTTTGCCGATCCATGGATTTGTCAAATTCTACGAGGAGGAATTGTTAGTAATAAATCACCCAGCTTTCCAGCGCTTGGGACTGATTAACCAGCTAGGATTGACTTATTTTGTCTACCGAGGAGCTACACACAAGCGTATGGAACACGCGCTTGGAGTAACCCACATTGCCGACCAGATTTGTGCATCTATAAACGAAAATCATGGGCAGCTTAAAGCAAAAAAGACGGATATGCAGAATGCTTGTGGATTGGGAGCACCCATTTCAAACAATGAACGTAGATTCATACGATTAGCCGCTTTAGTGCATGACATTGGCCACCTCCCCTCGGGCCATACCTTAGAAGATGAGATTTGCCTTGTAGAAAAACATGATGCGCGCAAAAGACTTAAACTCGTCCTTGAGAAAAAAAATTGGCATTCGCAAAACCAAGACGAATCTTTAGCCGATATCATCAACCTGCACTTTGCAAAGTTTCTTGACGTCAAAAAGAAAGAAGACATTACAGCAACCGAATTGCTGATCAAAGTAATCGGAAAAGGTGAAAAGCACACAACTCCCACAGTGGCAGGCTTAAGGCTCTCTGTATGCATGGACATTGTTGCGAATACAATCTGCGCAGATTTATTGGACTACCTTTATAGAGACTGGCATCACATAGGTAAACCAATGCAAGCGGAGTCTCGAATTTTGCAATACTTCCAAATTCGGAAAGATGCATGTGATGCCGACAAGGAAAAGGTAGTAGTTTCCCTTGGCCATCGAGATAGACCAAAGAGGGATTCGATATCAGCAATTCTAGGTCTGCTTGAGGCAAGATATAATTTATTCGAAGCTGTCATCTTTCACCCAACAAAATGCGCGGCGTGCGCAATGTTGGAACGCGCAATAATGGAAATTTGGCACGCCGCAGAAAAGGCGGGCGAGGAAGATAATTGGTCCTGCTCTCTAGAAGAGTCGCTACTGAGTGTGTCAGACGAACAGGTCATCAGTATTTTCATTGATCACGCCAAACAGTTCAAAGCACCTGTGGCGGAACTCCTGCTTACCAATTTATCTCAAAGAAACTTATTCAAATCCATCGCGGTTCATTCTCGGCATGAGTTAAAACCTGACAATCGGCAACTTCTTCTTGGCAGGTATCTGGAGGCTCAACGATGCGAAGAAGCTGCTTCGCCTGATGAAGAAATTAGTTTTGCACGCGAAGCTGCACGGCGTAGGTTTAAGGCGGTCAAAATGTTTGAAGAGGATCTGGAACTAGATGACGGCTCTGTAGTCATGTATTGCCCACCCGCAAACATGAGCGCTAAAATCCAGAAGGTGAAAATTCTGCAAGGTCAAGCAATTCACACCCTTGAAAAGTGGGATGCCGAAGTAGAGGGATTGGGCCAGATTGCCGGCGGCCATTGCGCGGCTCAAATTAGAAGGTTTGCAGACTTGTGGAGACTCGAAATTTTTGTTTCTCCGCAACTCAAAACCCGAGCTAACGACTCCCCCTCTTTCGCGAAAGCGTTTCGAAAAATGATTGGATGCTTCTTAATCGGAGATCGCGGTAAAACGGATTCTCTTGAGAATGAAATCAATGATGCGATTACTAATTATCAAAAATATTTACCTGTGGGATGTGTAAGAACGGACAAGCTCCCTATTGCCGCCAACAACGCACCCCAAGTCAAGCAGTACCCAATGGGTGCGTATTCGTGGAAAGGAATTTCACACACCAATGGATAAACAAGAAATACTTGTCCGGGTGAAAGGAGTCGCAAGAGAACTCCGTCGTTCAACCTCGAATCTTTTTGTGGATCCCGTCGCCTTGGGCCTCAAAATGGGTGTGATTTTTCTGGAGTCGGACTCGTGCATAGGCCGTTCCGATTTAGTTCGTGATGAGAATGATAAATTTATCATTCGAATTAGTAAAAGCGCGAAGGTAAGGTTTTCGCGAGAACGAATGAGATTCGTGATCGCACATGAACTAGGACATGTTGTTCTGATAAACAATTGGTTTGAGCCAGCCCAGACCTTTAGCGACGCAAAAAAATATTATCAGGTAGAGAAAATTTGCAATGAATTCGCCGCCTCTCTTTTAGTTGATGAAGAATACGTACTTGGAGAGGCTCGCAGGACTGGCACGCAGCTAATTGCAGTAGTCAACCAAATGTCATCATTATTTGGCGTGTCCAAGGAGGTCGTTGCACGGATCATTGTAGCTGGAAAAAAGAATACTTGCCTCTGTTTAGTTGATATGAATTCCTCAACTAAGCCAACC
>JAOZVT010000151.1 GCA_025869455.1 Prosthecobacter sp. | reverse complement strand
ATGGCTCCAGGAAACGGAGGCTCATATGTAGGCAACGTGTGAAAACCGTTGTTGTCTCGATACGGAAGCAGACTCCTTGCACCATTATCATGAGAAGCTCTGCCTGTTACAGGTTGCCTGTGCAGGGCGTTTTGCCTTGGTGGATCCTTTGGCTATTTCAGATGTGTCAGGTCTGTTGGCCTTGTTAGATCGGCATGAGCTTTGGTTTCATGGTTCCGACTATGATCTGACGATGCTCCGCCGCACCTATGATTGGGCTCCGCGTGTGGTGCGTGATACGCAGATCGCTGCGCGGCTGGTCGGCTTTAGACAATTTGGTCTCGCTGCCTTGATTCACACCATGTTTGGATTGCAGCTTTCCAAAGCTTCTCAAAAGGCAGATTGGAGCCGCCGTCCCTTGCCTGAGCACATGCTTTCCTATGCAGTGGATGATGTGCGTTATTTGATCCCACTCGCGGATTATCTGATGAAGCTTTTGCGTGAAAAGGGGCGTGAGTCCTGGTTTGAGCAAAGCTGTGCGGACCTCCAGGTGGATGTGGCTGCACGCAGCATGGCCCCGAAAGAAGACCCTTGGCGGGTGCAGGGGAATGGTCGCCTTCATTCCAAAGGATTGGCTATTCTTAAAGCGATGTGGGAATGGCGTGAAGGCATTGCCATGGAGCGTGACATTCCTTGTTATCGGGTGATGTCGAACAAGCAGATGGTGGTTTATGCTGAGACGTTTGAAGTCGGTGGTGTGATGGATCCTCCTGGTGGCTGGCGGCCGCGCTGGAAAAAAGAGTTCCATGACCTCATTGCGGATGTTTTTCGTGCAGGGCAGGCTAGTTGGCCGCAACGGGTCAAAAAAGCCAAGGCACGCCTGAGTGATACACAGCGGGATCAGATTGATCGTCTATGCGGTCTTAGAGATAAGATCGCGGAGAGTCTGGACATCGAAAGCAGCCTTTTAGGATCACGCAGCACGCTGGAAGAAGTGGTTGCTGATGGTGTAGGACAGGATGCCTTGATGGATTGGCAGCGTGAGCTTCTCAAAGAGTCTTTGGCCAGCGTCTTGCCGGGTACCGCGCCAGTTACTGCTGAATAATTAATCCCGAACTCCGCGATCGCTCGTGGAATCCGGGTTTAAGAACGTGAAGCGTGATCACTCACGCTTCACTTTTACTTTGGCTTATTCAAAGTGCATGGTCGCAATATCGTTGCGACGTTGCAGGCCATCAAAGGTCACTTTTTTTGACTCGGCATAGGCCTTGTCGCGCGCCTCTTCACGGGTGCTGCCTTGGGCGACTACCGCCAGGACACGGCCGCCGTTTGTTTCAAACTGGCCTGTGCTGTTTTGGCGTGTGCCGCAGTGATAAACTCGTGCGTTGGAGACTTCTTCTAGGCCGGAGATCACATCGCCATTGCGGGAGGTCGTCGGATATCCGGCGGAGGCTGAGATGAGGCAAATGCTCCAGCCTTCGGCAAACTGAATGAGTTCAGGGTTCAGCGTCCCTTTAGCGGCTTCAAAAACATAGTTGGCAAAATCGCCGCGAACCATGGGCATCACAGCCTCGGCTTCAGGATCACCAAAACGGCAGTTGTACTCTAGCATTTGCGGGCCGGTGGGTGTCAGCATGATGCCGAAATAGAGAAATCCGCGATACTTGAGACCGTCTTTTTGCAGTCCCTGGACAGTCACTTTCACCATCTCGTTTTCGATCTGAGTCATCAGCTCAGGCGTGGCGAGTTGGCGGCTAGCCACGGCTCCCATCCCGCCTGTGTTGGGGCCCTGGTCGTTGTCGCGAATGCGCTTGTAGTCGCGTGCGGGCATGAGGATCTGATATTGATCATCGCACACGGAGACGAAAATGCTGATTTCAGGGCCAGAGAGACATTGCTCAATCAAGAGATCACCTGCGCCAAAGAGGCGTTTTTCCAGGACATCATCAATGAAGGCCTCTGCCTCGGCGCGGTCAGGGCAAACGGCCACACCTTTGCCAGCGGCTAATCCATCAAATTTTAAGACAATGGGGAACTGGGTCAGCGCGGCTTTGGCTTCTGCCGCTGTGGTGGCCACGGTGAAATCAGCGGTGGGAATGCTGTGACGCTGAAGGAATTTTTTAGCGAAGATTTTAGAGGCTTCGAGCTGGGCGGCTTCTTTGTAGGGGCCCCAGCAGGGGATGCCTGCTTCTGCGCATAGATTGGCCAAGCCACGATCTTTGACCAGCCAGGCTTCTTCACCAGCTACGCAGAGGTCAATGGTATGGTCCTTCATCCACTGGATCAGCTCGGGCAAGCCAGCGACATCCACGCGGGTAGCCAGCGTGGCGATGGCGTCACTCCCTGGGTAGGAGTACAGTTCATGCTGCTGCGGGGATTCGCTCAATGCGGTGATGAGGGCGTGTTCACGCCCGCCTTTGCCAGTAACCAGGATCTTCATGGGATGGGATGCATAGCGCGAAGACGGTGGGAGGCAACTATCCATCGTGAGGAGAGTGAACTAGGCTGATAAAATTGAGATCAATCGAGAGATAGATACCTTTCAAAAAGGGAATTTTTGGCAGGCTGGCTTTGGGGGATTCCAAGGTTGAGCTCTCCATTTTTTTCTTTTTGATGGAGGGAAGTCATGAAGATTGCCTTTCCTATTGGTAGCACGGCGCTGCTGTTATTACTTCTTGCCCTTGCTGCTCACTTCAAGGGGGCTGCCCTTTTATTTGACGCTTTGTCTGGTGTTCTTTTGGAAAGTCATAGTCTAGAAGAAGCGTCAAAACAGCTTTCCAGTGAAACCTACACACGATTTCAGCGTGCTAGCTCACTTTGGTTTACTGCGAGAAATATCTTTTTGGGACTTGGTCTTTTGTTCGGTCTCTATTGGTTCAGTGAGCGGCGGCGTACTCGATACCTGACTCTTATTTCGGCGGCAAAGCCGTCAGATCAGCCTTACCGCCGTGATCGGCGCAGGAGACGTTGAGCTTTAGTGTGAAATAGGTGTTTTTTAGGGGGTTGATTCGGGGCTGTTTTGGGTGAAGGAGATGGCAGGTGCGCCTGTGCCCACCGCAATTTCACATGTGGTTCAACAGTTTTGGATTTTGGCTATTCTTTGCCCTGGTGGTGCTGGTTTACAGCCGCCTCCGTCTTGCTGGCCAGAATCGGTGGTTACTGGCTGCCAGCTATTTCTTTTACGGCTGTTTTGATTGGCGTTTCCTTTCGCTCATCTTCTTTTGCACAGCGCTGAATTTCCACGCGGGCCTCAAGATTGCAGCGGCGGAGGAGGAGCGGCAAAGAAAGTTCTGGGTGGGTTGGAGCATCGTGATCAGCCTGTTCGTGCTGGGGGTTTTTAAGTACCTCGGGTTCTTCACCCATGAATTGTCTGCTCTTTTGCAGAGTTTTGGGTGGCTTGAAACTCCGTGGGTGCTGCATCTGATGTTGCCGGCGGGCATTTCTTTTTTCACCTTTCACGCGCTGAGTTACACGATTGATGTTTATCGTCGTGATACCCCTGTCTCTCGCAGTTTCGTGGAGTTTGCGCTGTTCATTTCGTTCTTTCCCCAGTTGGTGGCGGGACCGATCAATCGTTCGACCCTGCTATTGCCTCAAATGGGGAAAGCGCGTCCGCCTTGTGATGAAAAACGCTTTCGCGAAGGACTGTATGCAGTCATTACGGGACTGTTTTTAAAAGTGGTGGTGGCGGATAACATGGCGTGGCTGGCAGGGCATATCTTTTCAGCCGATCCGCAAAACCTTGGAGGACTGGAAGTCTTGCTGGGAGTGTATGCTTTTGCTTTTCAGATCTATGGTGACTTTGCAGGATACAGCGCCATCGCCTGCGGCACGGCCTGCTGGCTGGGATTTGATCTGATGGTGAATTTTAAGCGTCCCTATTTTGCCATCAGTCCCCAGGATTTCTGGCAGCGCTGGCACATCAGTTTGTCCACTTGGTTGCGTGATTACCTTTACATTCCGTTAGGTGGGAATCGTGGTGGGTCTTTTCTGACTTATAGGAATCTCATGCTCACCATGTTGCTGGGTGGGCTCTGGCATGGGGCTGCGTGGACCTTTGTGGTTTGGGGCGGGATTCATGGTCTGTGGCTCGCCGTGCATCGGGCCATCGGCGGGACGGCGAAACGATCTTCTAAAACCGCATCTGGCTGGGTAATCTTCCTCAAGTGGTTGGTGACCTTTCACTTGGTCTGTTTGACTTGGCTTGTTTTCCGTGCGGAAACTTTCAGTCAAGCCTGGGCGCTATTTCTGCGTCTGGGGACGGATTGGCATTGGACCGCTTTTGCTCAGACCAGCCTTTCGTTGATTGGCTTTTTTATCCTGCCCTGGCTGTTGTTTGAGGCGTGGCTGGAACGGCGTAAGGATGACTTGTCCTTGCTTCACGTCTCTTGGTATTGGCGGGCCGCCTTGTATGTTTACCTTGTTTTGATGATGCTTTTCTTCCCACCACCGGTGCCGGCTGAGTTCATCTATTTCCGCTTTTAAAGGCATGAAGTTCCTTCACTCCAACGAAACTAAAGTCCTCCTGGTGCTCGCTTGCGTGCTGGGTGTGCTGGAGTTGGGCGCACGGGTGTTTGAGGGAAAGCTCTCCAAGGATGTGAATCACATTCGCAGTTTTCCCTCTGTGGCGGCGACCCTTAAGGCTGCCCCGAAAGAGCGACTGAAAGTACTCATCATCGGGAACTCGCTCTCGCGTGATGGGCTGGATAAAAAACTGCTCAAAACAGAGTTGGCTAAGCTTTCTGGGCGTGAGGTGGAATTGGCTGCCATGCATCCTGATGCCAGCAATATCAGCCAATGGTATTATGGCTATCGGCGTTATTTTGATCAGACCGACTCCATCCCAGATCTGATCTTTTTGGGGACTGGCCGTTCGCACTTGTTGGATGCTCCTGCTGAGTCAGATCGGCTCTCGGCTTTTTATGTGAGTTTGTCGGATTTACCGCAGTTGCTGAAGGAGCAGGCCGGTGATGTGGAAGCTATCTCCAAAGCCATCTTGGCAAGGACTTCGTTGCTTTTTGCTCACCGTGCCCGGGTGCAGCCCTTGCTCTTTTATAATCTCGTTCCCGGTTATACCGAAACGACTCAGACCATTGCGGTGAGGCGCGAGCCATTGAAAGTCGAGGCTGAAAGTGCTCTGGTTCCAGCAAGCGAGCATTGTGTGACTTTTGAGGAGCTTCTGAAGACGGTACACGCTAAAAAATCCCAGGTGATGGTGGTGGCGATTCCCATGACAGAGCCTTATGTCTTGCCTCCGTGTGTGTTAGAAAGTGCGAGAAAGGAGAACGCTCCAGTTCTGGATGCAGGCGCGGCCATGCGATTCGATGCCAGTCATTTTCCTGATGGCTATCATCTGGATGCCTCTGGGGCAGCAGAGTTTACTGAGAAGTTGCTTGAAGTGATTTCGAAGAATCCTGACCTCATGCAGGCGCTCTCAAAGTGAGTGCTCTGAAGTCAAAAGTGCTGCAACGAGTTTCTTGAGGCTTTCAGCTTTCTCCTTATGGTACAAGATTGCTGCTGCACAGTGGCTCATCTAACCTCATGCAATCTGTCGCGCTGATTTTCTTTTTTCTGGGCCTGCTTGTTTCAGGAATACTCGGCACGGAAACGCGGTTGTTGTTTTTTTGGCCTGGAGCCGCTTTGTTGGGGGTAGCGGGATTGGTCGCCACATTGAGATGGCGGCTGCGGGTGGTTTTCCCTCCTAGTGATCTTTGCCTAGCTGGCATTTCATTGTTTGCGGGGTACATCGCAGCGCGTGCTCTTATGTCTCCCGTGGCGGCGTATGCTCATGAGGATCTCTTTATTCTAGCGGGAGCCTGGGTCACCTACATGCTGACCGTGACTGCGGCCAGCCATCCACGGTGGCGAGTGGGTTTGTTTAGCTTATTGTTAGTCCTGGTGGTGGGGAATCTGGCCGTGGGTTTTGTGCATCTGTCTGGTCGCTGGGATTTCCATGTGGTGCCACATTTCATTCGCGCGGCCACGGCGGGTCGCATTGGTGGTTTTTATGCGAACCCCAATCACCTGGGAGCCTTCTTTTTGATGGTGCTTTTTCTGGCTTCAGGGTTCCTCTGTTTTGGCCGGGGTGGGGCGATGCTGAAGATGTGCGTGGGTTTCCTGATTGTCTCCATGACTCTGGGCGTGGCGCTGACGGTTAGTCGCGGCGCATTGCTAGGACTGGCGGCAGGAGGTGTGGTTTTCGCGCTGCTAGCGCTGAATGTCGTTTGGCAGACGCAGCGGCACTTGTTCTGGAGTTTGTTAGGTGGCGGGCTGGTGTTGTCTGTATTGAGCGGGGCCATTTTATGGAAAGTGAATGAGGAATATCTGCGTGGGCGGGAAATGACCAGTCCCATGGCCAATGATGTGAGATTTGAGATCTGGCGTGCAGCCATGGCGCAAAATGCGCATTCACCCGTCATCGGGGCTGGGGCGCGTATGTTTTATGATGGCAGCATCCAGTATCGATCCGCAGATTTACCTGCGTATGCCGGCGAGGCTTTGTTTGCTCACAATGAGTATCTGCAAATGTTGGCTGATTACGGCTGGGTCGGCTTGGGATTGCTGGTGCTGGTGATCGTTCTGCATGTGTGGAATGGGATCTCTTTTTTACGCTGGTTCACGCAGCATCGTTTTCTGCAAACTGGACGTGTGATGAGCAACAATCTGTCTCTGTGTTTAGGTGCTTTGGCGGCGCTGACAGCGATGCTGGTGCATGCGTTTTTTGAATTCCAATTTCACGTGGCCATGCCTGCGTTGACCCTGGCTTTGCTGTTGGGGCTGTTGGCCAATCCTGGATTCGAAGGCAGTGAGCACCGTGCCTTTCGGTTTCCTCCAGTGCGTCTGCTGACGAAGTTTTTGCTCGCTGCCGCTTCTATTCTTTTGGTAAGTGGCCCGTGGTTACATGGCCGGAGTGACTATCATTTGGCGAAGGGGCAGATCGCTGAAAGCCAAAAGGATGATTTTGAGAAATTGCAGCAACTCAATGCGGCGGTCGAGGCGGATGAGAGTAATCCCGAGGCGCATTTTCTGCGGGGGCTGGCCTTGCTGGACAAGTTAAGTGCGGACCAGCGCTCACCTGATCATCCAGTGCTGAAGCGTGCCACAGTGGATTTGGAGAAAGCGGTGAAACTGAATCCGCATCACTATCTTTATCTGCTGACTCTAGCAGATGCTTATGATGCCCAAGGCAAGTATGATGAGGCGCTGAAGCAACTGCAACGAGCGATTGTTTTAGCCCCGTTGCATGAGGAGTCGCGCATGGCTTTGGCGGTGCATTGGCATCGGTTAGGGGAGTTTGAAAAAGCTGAGGAGGCCTACTTATGGGCAGGGCAGGCCAAGGCGATGAATGAGGATGGCACCAGCCGCTGGACGGATAACTACAAGCTGCTGCTTCAGCATGTGGCGTTGATGCGGCAATCACCCCCTCAATGATGTATGAAGCACCTGTTTCGTCTGACTTTTAAACGTGTCTTGGTGGCGTTATTCGCGCTGCCTATCTTGCTGGGTCTTGCTATTTGGGGCTGCAATGAATGGGTGGAACGGACGGCTCATGAACGTAGTTATGATGATGTGGCCGATGTGCCCGTGATGGATGTAGCGGTCTTGCTGGGATGCTCTCCAAACATAGCGGGGCGGGGCAATCTATTTTACACCTATCGTATCGAAGCCGCTGTGGCTTTGTATCGAGCGAATAAGGTAAAAGCCTTCATCGTGAGTGGTGATAACAGCACGCACGAGTATGATGAACCGACTGTCATGAAGGAGTCGCTTATCGCACAGGGAGTGCCTGAGCAGGCTATCTACTGCGACTATGCAGGCTTCCGAACTCTGGACTCCATGGTGCGTGCGGAGGCCATTTTTGATCAATCGAAGTTCGTCGTTATCTCCCAACGTTTCCACAATGAACGCGCCGTTTTTTTAGCCCGACATTGGGGGCTGGAGGTGGTGGGTTTCAATGCCCGAGACGTCTCGCGTTCCATTGGAATGGGCACGCACTTGCGTGAATATTTAGCGCGGGTGAATGCCGTGCTGGATGTGACGCTGCTGCAAACGAAGCCCAAGTTTTTTGGACCGAAGGTACAGATAAAAAAATAACCGCCTGTTTTGGCAGGCGGTTATCGTGAATATCGAGATAGAGTGCTAGGGGCCGTTAGTTGTGCTTCTTTGCACGCCGTGCTTCAAAGGTCCAGGCTTTGTCAGGATCCATGCGTTCCAGGTCTTCGGCAGTCGGGCCACCGCCGAACTGCTCCCAATACTCTTTGGCAAAGGGGTTCAGCTTTGGTCCTTTAGCAGATTCATTGAGATCAATCTGGCCCTTCAAGGAGTCCCACCATTGATCATAGGTGGTCAGCATGGATTTGACGATTTCAGGGTTCTGCTCCGCGATGTTTTTGGTTTCACCGGGATCTGCTTTTACATCAAACAACTGCCAGCCCTGTGCGGGTGCTTTTGCTTTGGCCTTCGCAGGTTGTGGGCGTGCGGCCTCGCTGACAAGGTGATACTGAGGAATGCGGATGCTGGCGTTGCGTGTTTTGGCATCGTTGTAGTCGGTGCCTTTTTGCCAGCGGCCCACGTGGCTGATGAGGGCGCGGTCAGGCCATTCGCTGTCCGGTTTTTCAAGAAGAGGCAGCAGGTTACGTCCTTCCACCTGAGATTCGACGGCTGGGGTGAGCTTGGCTCCCGCTAGATCAGCCCAAGTGCGGAAGACATCCACATGAGCAGTGAGCGCACTGCAATCCGCAGGATTCAAAGTCCCGGGCCAGCGCCAGAAAGACATGGCGCGTGTGCCGCCCATCCACGGGCTGCCTTTGGCCCCGTGCATGCCCGCATTGAAGACCTTAACTCCAGCGGTGCCGCCATTGTCATTCATGAAGACGACGAGGGTGTTTTTTGCGATGCCCCATTCATCGAGTTTGGTCATGAGCTTGCCCAGGTTCTCGTCGATGTTGTGGATCATGCCGAAGAAATTAGCCACATCATCGTCTGGCACTTTACCGTCGTAGAGTGCTTTGTCTTCTGGACGCGCAATGTAAGGCGCGTGCGGAGCATTGGTGGCGAGGTGGCAGTAGAACGGCTGTTTGCCTTTGACGGATTCGATCCACTTGGTGGCTTGGGCAAAGAAGATGTCGGTGCAGTAACCCTCCGTCTTGATGAACTTGTCGTTATGCATGATGGCGGGGTTGAAGTAGCCATTCTTCGGCGCATCACCGCAGCTGCCAGGGTAGCTCTGGCCAATGCCGCCGCCGCCGTGAATGAACATCTCGTCAAAACCGCGCTTGCTCGGACGATACTCGGGTTCATCCCCGAGATGCCATTTGCCAAAGATGCCTGTGGTGTAGCCTGTCGTCTTGAGGACTTGAGCAATGGTCGTCGCCTTGAGGTCCATGCGTTCACGCTCCAAAATGGTGTGAGTGACTCCATTGCGGAACTCATGGCGTCCGGTCATGATGGCACTGCGAGTGGGCGCACAGGTGGGGCTCACCATGAAGTCTGAAAAACGCACGCTTTCCCCACGTAAATGGTCAATGTTTGGGGTCTTCAGGATGGGGTTGCCATGGGCAGAAACATCTCCATAACCTTGGTCATCGGTGAGAATGAACAGGATATTCGGCTTGGTGCCGCCCAGATCGGCCAGAGCCACGCTGGTTAGCCAGAGAAAGGAAAAGAAGAAGGAGCGCATCATGTGATGCCCTTGAAACGCAAGGAATGGTTTGAAATTTCATGGCTTCCCCGAGATGACGTAGCTGAAATTAGGAGGCTAATTTTCGACACCCCTTGTAGCAGGCGTGGGTGTGTGGATTAAGTAGATAAAATCTTGAACAAAGGGTGAGAATGGAGGTAATCTATGGCCCCCAAAACCTGACCATGAAAGCTCGCACCTCCGCAGCGCTGCTGGCGCTCCTTCTTTTTGCTCCAATGACCCAGGCAGTCACGCTGTTGGAAGCGGATTCACTTTGGCTTTTCGATGGCGGCACGGTGGGCACCAATGCGACTTATACGCAAGTCATTGACTCATCCGCAAACGCCCATGCAGTTTCGTCGTCGAATTTTAATAACCTTTCCTGGGTCACGGTGCCTAGCACAGGCCCGTATGGCGGCACGGCCCAGTCTTCTGATGGACATGGGCTTCAGTTCACGCCCGTGGTGACTGTGTCCAATGCAGGAGCCGCAAACGCGGATACCGTCTCTGCTGCGACGCTACAATCCATCAATGCCAGTATCAGTGGTTCTTCCACGATGATCACCCGCATGCGTTGGGATGGAGCCATCTCTGGTCTCGATGATAATACGAATCAGTGGATTGTCAGTAATGGCTTCGGGGGATGGTCTGAGCCTGACCTCGCCTCGAAAGGGTATATGTTTGGTCTGACGACCTCCGGCGGGCTTTACTATTATACGGCTGCGGCGAACACAGGCATTGGGCAGACAGCTTCTGGAGCGAGTCATACGTTTACCCCGACAGGACTCACCCTCACGGTGGGTGAGTGGTATGATATCGCCATGGTGCTGAATGATTTTGATGATGGGGTGAAAACCACAGGGCAAGTGACCTTTTATGTGGTGGGGTCTGATGGTCAGCTGCAGACCTTCACCAGCAATGCCACCACTTGGGTGAGTCCCACCTCCAACACCACGCTGCAACTCGGGGGGGAGTCCGCAGGCACAGGAACAAGCAATCAGCGGAAGTCCTTCAATGGGGCGATGGATTACTTGGCCATGTACGATACCGCACTCAGCCAGGAGGAGGTGACTTCTATCTTTGCTGCACCGGAGCCTTCACGCGGTCTTTTACTCTTGGGCGGGGTCATGCTGGCCAGCTTCCGACGCCGTAGAAACGGCGCGGTGTAAAGTCTGCCTAGAGTGCACAGCCAAAGAGCAGATCAATCCTCCCAGACCTTGAGCAACTCCACTTCGAAGATGAGAGTCTCATTCGGGGCGATCTCGATGCCTGAGCCTTTGGAGCCATAACCAAGCTTCGGTGGTACAAAGAAGCGGTATTTGGCCCCTTCTTTCATGAGTTGTACGCCTTCTTTCCAGCCTTTGATGACGCGCTTCAGGGGAAATTCTGCGGGTTCATCTCGAAGGTAGGAACTGTCAAATTCGGCTCCGTTGATCAGTGTGCCACGATAGTGAACCACGACGGTATCTTTCAGGGTGGGGCTTTTACCCGTGCCTTCTTGAAGTACTAAATATTGCAGACCACTGGCGGTGGTGATGACGCCTGGTTGGGTGGCGTTTTCAGCGAGAAAAGCTTTGCCGAGTTCGAGAGGGGAATGTCCTGCCATGAGTTTCTGAGGGAAACAAGTTCATGGCTGATGACAGTAATCTTGGCAACCTTCATCTCATGGGTCTAGGATAGCTCTGCTCTTATGCTTCTACTCCACGCCTTTATTACTTGGGCCTTGATCGGCCTCATTTGGCATGTGCAGATCGTTCAGTATCCGCTTTTTTTGGATGTGGGGAAGGAGGCATTTAGCCGCTATCACATCGGGCATTGCCTGCGCATCTCCTTTGTCGTGGGCCCCTTGATTTTTCTAGAGCTGGGGACAGCCGCTTTGCTGGTCTGGAGTGGTCTGAAAGCTCCGCTGTTTTTAGGCAGTCTAGGACTGATCGCCGTAGCCTGGTTTTCGACCTTCTTTTTCCAAGTGCCTATCCACAATCAACTTACGGTGGAAGGCTGGTCTGAGGATGCCATCCGCAGGCTGGTGCTGACCAATTGGTTGCGTACACTGGCGTGGACGGGACGCGGCTTGATCGTTGGGTGGATGTGCTTGGAGTATGCAGGTTGAGGAACCTCCCAGAGAAGCCCCTCAACCTTGGGGGGAATTAAGCCTTCAATCCCGTGAGATCAGGCATAACCGACTTTGCATCCTGGATAAATTCATCCCAGGTGACGCTGCGGCCTGAATTGCCTGCATATTCGCCGAAAAGGGTGAGCAGGGCGGTTTCCACCGCTGCCGCGATGGTGGGATTGCCTTTGGGGTCTTTCGCAGCGATGGAGCTACGGAACGTCTCGACGTTGTTGATGGAGCCAGTGCGATAAAGGCTCTTCGACTCACCACCAGCCCAGAAGACATCCTTGTTACCACGGATCATGACTCGGCCGCCGAACTTGCTGGTGAACGCCCCTTTTGTCCCCATGAAACGATTGTCATTGAAGCTGGCGGATCCCCAGGCTGCATATTGACGGGAGGCAAAGGTGATCGCTCCTTTGGGGAATTCAATGACGAGGGCATAGTGATCCGAGACATCGCCCACATTGTCAGGCCTACCGCCACGTCCACATTGGCCGCTAATCTGGGTTGGGCGACCAAAGGCCCAACTCACGATGTCCAGGGCGTGGATGTTTTGTTCTGTGATGATGTCGCCTGCTAGATCACGATGGCGAATCCAATTTTTGAGGTGTCCTTCGGGTGTGTTATCCTCTTCACTTTGCAGGGGGATGAGTTCGGCTTCATAACGGCATTCTCCAAACAGGAGATCACCGATGCTGCCTTCATGAATGCGTTTCATGCCCTCTTGAAAAAACTCGTCTCCCCGGCACTGCACATCGGCAATCACCACAAGGCCTTTGGCGGCTGCATCCTTGGCGAGTCGGCGGATGGCTTCACACCCGGCCACATCAATGGCGACGGGCTTGGCTATGAGCACATGCTTGCCAGCGGCGACGGCGTCGATCGCTTGTTGTACATGGAAATAAGGCGGGCTGTGGATGGCTACGGCATCTACATGCTCCAGCATTTTCTTGTAGCCATCTAGCCCCGTGAAGCGCATTTCCGCAGCCACGCCATAGGTGTCTCCCCACTTGTTGACCCGATCTTCAAAGTAGTCCGCTCCAGCGGCGATTTTGAAGCCTGGATTTTCGGCGAGGATGCTGGAAACAAAGGTACCTCTGCCTCCGCAGCCTATGTTGCCGATTTTAATCACAGGCCCATCATAGGTCGGGGCTGCGGTAGGAGTCTTGGAGGTCTGTGCAGCGACCTGGCTGGCAAAGGTCAGGATTCCAGTGGAGTGTAGGAAGGAACGGCGATTCATAGGCAATGGATTTGTCATTGGACAAAATCTGATGACGCCCACCGCCGAAGTGTGATGCAGTTTTTGAGATTTTTTTTGGAGGCCCTAACCGAGCACTGTTTGGGAAGGGTAGCCCTGCTCAATGCAACGCCACAAAGAGAGCCGCAATCGCTTCAACAAAGCACGCACGGCATCCGGTTTCATTTCTACGCGTGCCCCAATCTCCGTGGAGTCATAGTCCTCCCGATAGCGCCATTCCAAAATGCTGCGCGAACGCGGAGGCAATTCATCAACGCAGTGCTGCAGCGCAGAGGAAAGCGCCGCATCATCGGACCACCAATCTGATGCAGAGTCTTCGCTGCAAGTATCTTCCATGAAGTGGACAAACTTCAGCGCCCTCTGTGTCTGCATCTTTCTGCGGCGCAGATGTTCTAGGGCGACGTTGCGGGCTATGCCGCGCAGGAAGGCAGCACAACTCTCAGGATTCCGCACTCGATCCAGCCGATCAAAGGCCCGGAGAAAAGTTTCTTGGGCGAGGTCGTCGGACTCATGCAGGTCCGCCGTCAGCATGGCCAGAAAAGAGCGTACCTCCGCCTGATAACAACGCACCAGTTGTGCCTGAGCCTTCAAATCTCCCGCTTGCGCCTGATGGAAGTCGTCTGTGGAAATGACGGGCATGATAAATGAATCAATAGTTAGGCTTCTTCAGGGCGGTGGGAGTTGCCGGTGGTATTTCTAACAAGTCGGGACTGCCTTTTTCATAGAGGGCAGTAATCTCGGGCGCTGAAAGTGTCTTTTTCCAGATAAAGAGTTCATCAATACGACCACGGATAGTACGCACAGGATTGCCCTCATGTAGGGGAGGAAGGCAACTGCCGATTCGGCAAGAGCCAGGATGGAGGCCTTCAGATTGCACTCCCGTTTTGGTATAGACCAGACGTCCGTTCACCCAGCCTTGTACCTGTCCTTTTGGTTCATCCACGCTCATCACAACCAGTGACCACACGCCTAGCGATACTACACCTGTGGTTAGGGCGGATTTGGATGGGCCATACACGCCGCCAAAGATCCGTGCCTGACGGTCCACATTGAAATGAAAGGCACCAGCGGCCCAGCCATCGGAAGCAAAGATGGCATTGTTATTAAAATCCATACGATCCAGCAGTACCCAGGCGGCGACGGTGAAATGCTTGTAGTTACCGGGAATCAGGGTGGTCACATAATCGTCGTCATGATCAAAAAAAAGCGCCTGTTTTCCAGGCCATCTTCCCGAGACCCAGCGCGCGCCGTGGATGTTCCCATCGAGGGGCTCTCCTCCGGTTTTCACGTCCTTCAACAGAGGTGGATTAGCCTCATCCCGTTCAAAGGAATAGTAGGCTACCAGGGTCGGGTCAGCCCGTTGTCTCAGGCTTTCATCGCGCCAATTTTCGTACTTCACGGCCTCTGCCCCAGGGACCGAAGGAGGCTCCTGGGCTAGGCTGTGTTCCAGATTGCCAGATGAAAAGGAGACTGCTTTTCCCATCAAGACATGATCCAGTTTTTTCCCCTGGCTATCAAAGACCTCAACCGCTCCGTCATAGACATGCATGTTGCTTTGTCCAGGCTCTGCGCCTGTATTCACGATGAACTCCGTGCCGAGGTCTCGATACTCCACCCCAGCGGTAGCCACGGTGAAACCGTGAGCTTGTTCCGGCACCCGAGCGCGCAGGCCACCCTGTTCCAAATGCAGTTTCATGGCGGACTCAAAGGATAGTGTGACGGGTGCTTTTAATACCAGATCCGTGCCATTGATCAGCCTCACATGTGCCAGTCCTTCCGTCATTTGGTAAAGGCCGGGAACGAAACCTTTAGCCTTTGGATCGCCCTCCACAAAGACAGCGCGTGCATCATTGACCAACACACCGATGGCTCAGCCATGTGTTGGGGGAGTCGTGGGGGTTGTCGAACTCAAGGTCTTCTCGGGAGTCCTCGTGGGCTGCCACCATCCAGACACGGCCACAAAACAGGCCGCAGCCGCTATGGCCCAGGGCAGCCAAGTGGGCTGCTTACGCACGGGTTTATTCCTTCGAGACTGCTCCTGCATCACGTTTTGAATGAAACTTTCGCCGCTCCGTTTTCCATTTATGACCTGAGCCACGAATGAGTCAGCACCTGCGAAGGCGATTTTTAGTTTCCCTTGGGATCGAAGAAATAAAGCTAGCCGCCTCTTCTTTTCAGGTTCCAGTTCATCGAGATCCAAGGCGTGCAGACGCGTGAAAACGGGAGGTTCATCCGCTAATTCGGCTAAGAGATTTTCAAACTCGAGGTCAGTCATGAGTGAGATATCTTATGTGGGATGACGCTACCGAAGAACCATCATGCCAGATCGTCTTGCGACAGGCAAGACTGGACGGTTCGGCATAGGGAGATGGGAAAAGCATGATTCAGCATCTAATCATGATTCTACGAAGTCATCTGTGACGCGATTTTTGCCACTGTGCAGATAAATAAAAAACTCCACGCCTAAAAGGTCGTGGAGTTTTTTGGTTTTGATTTGATGAAAGTGTCAGCTTATTTGGCGATCCACTGCACACCGTCCAGGACCACGTAGCCGTCCGTGCCGGCGTTAGAAACGGAGACTTCAGCTTCGGTGCCGAAGTCATAGGTGCCGAGGGAGACTCCCAGGCCGTCCACATCGCCTGGCTTTTTTTCATTCACGGTGACTTTGGCTTCGCCTCCTGCGTGCTTGATCGTGACAGGCACGTTGCTGGCGCGGTTATTGTTAGGCGTGTAGTTGAAGATCACTTCATACTTACCAGCCTGGGGCAGAGTCGCACGGAAGGTGGCCGTGTTTTCGCCTTTGCTGCCGTTGCCGTCGTGACTGTAACCGTTGCCAATGAATTTCTTGGCGGAACCGCTTTCCTGCCAGTGGCCAGATTTTAGGGCGCGCTCGTCATCCACCACGACCCCTTTCATGGACTTAGGGTCCAGGCCACGGGAGCTTGTTGGGCCGCTGTATTCCAGGATTTGACCGTCTTTGATCAATTGCTCACGCAGCTTGGCGTAAGGCACCTTTTGCACGGCGAGGTTGTCGTCAATGGCAAGGACTGCGGCGCTGGCGGCTGACTGACCCAGGATCATGAAGACGGGTTCCATGCGGATGGAGCCGTAGGCAATGTGGCTGGCGGACATGGCCACAGGCACCAGGAGATTAGAGCCCTGACCTTCTTTGGGAACGAGGGAGCCATAAGCGATCTCGTAAGGACCATTGGTGCTGACGCCGATGTCGCCTTCATTCTGCACATAACCTTCGGGTGTGATGTAGCGTTGGACGTTGTGGCTATCAATGGTGTAGCTGCCCATGCCGACGGAGTCTGGTGTCGGCTTGATTTTGCGCAGTTCGTTTTCGGTCATGACAAAGTGACCTGTCATGCGGCGTGCTTCACGGATGTAAAGCTGGTGGGACCAGTTGCCATTGTCGGTGAATTCATCTTTAGGAAGACCCCAGGTATTGAGTTCTTCTTGGAGCTTTTTAGGCACCCGTGGATCATTGGCCACGAACCAAAGCAGACCCTGCTGATAGGTGCGATGCTCTGCAATGATTTCCTGGCGGCGCTCATAGCTGGCTTCTGGGTAATCGTAATTGTAGCCAATATTGTCAAAGCTGAAGGGGCCGTGGTTGTTCGTGTCCGTCTTGTGGTTAGGCACGGGATCGAACTTTTCAAAGAAGTCAGGCCAGCCTGTGTTCAGCACACGCAGGAGCAGTTCATATTGGGCTGCGTCATAACCTTCAGGTTTAGGGAAGGGGATACGGTTGCTCGGGTCGTTGGTGTAGCAGGAGCGGAAGCAGTAAGCTTGTACGCGTTTGTCACCTTCGCCCTTTACGCCGGGATCTTCGGTGCTGATGCGGGCTAAGACGCCGCTTTTAGGATCACCTGGGATTTTATAAGGGCTGATCGGCTCGCTCACTGCACCGAAGTGGTGGCGATGATGCAACACGCCGACTTGGATGCCGTTGTGCTCTTCACCATAGACGGAGTTGGCCTCGCGCCCAACGTGGTAATCCACCCCGGCAGCGGCCATGAGATCGCCTTCATAGGTGGTATCAATGAACATCTTGCCGCTGTAAGTATTGCCATCCAGTGTGGTGATGGCGACGATTTTATCGCCCTCCTTCTTCACGCCCTTGGCACGATCCAGCAGGGCTTCGCGCACCACGGGGATGTCGTTTTCCTTGATCCAGGCTTCGAAGATTTTTTCAGCGGCACTGGGTTCGAAGATCCACATGGTGCGGTTTTCTCCGTCCATGGCAGGCGTGCCCTGGCCCTTGTTACCATACTCACTCTTCTTCTGCTGCACCCAGGAATCATCCTTCTGGTAGTGCATGTAGATACGGTGATAAAACTCACGGGAGAGACCCCCAATGACGGATTTATTACCCGTATCGGTGAATCCCAGGCCGCCACTGCTGAGGCCTCCGAGGTGTTTGTCAGGGCTGACGATGATGACGGATTTGCCCATCTTCTTCACCTGCACGGCGGAGGTGATGGCGGCACAGGTGCCACCGTAGATCACGACATCGTGTTCGGAAGTTGCCGCCTGTGAGGCGAGGCTGAGGGATAAAAAGGCGAAGAGGCAGGTTGGGACTCTCATGTGGGGGTGTATTCGGCCAGGAAGCGGCGCTTTGTCAACCAACGCAGCACAGAGACCTCAGCCTTTCTTAGGCTTTCGAAAAAAGGAAAGAATCAACTGAAGGAATATCAGCACGATAAAGGTTTCGAAAAGAGACACGCCCCAAAGCTCATAACGGCTGGCTGGCGGTTTAGGCTCGGGATCTTGAAAAAGATCTTCCACGGCAAAACCTGTATCATATTGATAATCAGGCTGACTTTGGCTGAAGGGTACCTGCATTCTGAGTTCACCTTGCTCATAGGTGGCCTGAATGCTGGCCTGCTCCCCCATGGTCGGGAAACAAGTGAACTCCAGCCAGAAATTGGCGATGACCTCCGGCCAAGGTAGGGTGAAAACCACATCCACAGACCTATCTAGTTCCCGTAAATCCACCCGATCGGTTTTCGGCCACAGGGGATCGAATCGGGCAATGCCGCCTAACTTTGCCTTTTGGTCATTGATCCGCAGCGGGACATGCTCTTGCAGAAACTTGGCCAAGGCTGGGCGTGCCGCCTTTAATTCTGACTCATCCAGCATGAGGTCCTGGTTTTCATCCAAGGGGATCAGCCTTCCGAGAGTGAACAGATTCAAAGTGAAGCGAAACTGCAATGCCTGCCGCTCTACCTTGATTTGCAGCGGCGTGATGTCGGCGGGGT
>JAOZVT010000150.1 GCA_025869455.1 Prosthecobacter sp. | reverse complement strand
CTCAAAGATACCCGGGCTATCGATGTCATCCTGACAGAAGCCGGGCTGGAGCCCTGCCAGGACGGAGAATTGCTGATCAAACGCAGCATCAGCACCAGCGGCGCGAACAAGCAGCTCGTCAATTGCTCCCCCGTCACCATCCATGTCCTCAAGGCCCTGGGAGAACACTTGGTGGACCTGCATGGCCCGCATGACCACCAGTCCCTGAATTCCCAGGAGCGCCAGCTGGAGATGCTGGACAAATACATCGGCAATGAAGAAGCCCTGATCAAATACCAGACCGCCTGGCAGCAATGGCGCACGGCTTTGAATGAGCTGGATGACTTGGAAAATAGCGAGCGCAGCAACAGCCAGCAGGTGGACATGCTGCGCTTTCAAGTACAGGAAATCGCCGCCGCCGCCTTGCAACCCGGTGAGGAAGAAGAAATCGAAGCCCGCCACCGGATCGCGGCCAACAGCGTCCGTCTGGCCGAAGTCTGCTCCGCCATCACCAGTCGCTTGGGCGAAGGGGAAGGCGGCATCATGGATGCGCTGCGTGAAATCGGCCGCCACATCCATGAACTGGAAAAGATAGACCCCAAAACAACCAGCTTGTTTGAGGGCTTCAAATCGGCCCAGATCGAACTCACTGAGCTGGATAGCAGCGTGCAGGACTATGTGGAAGAGTTGGAAACCGACCCTGCCGAACTGGCGCAGCTCGACCAACGCATCCACACCATCCAGACGCTGAAGCGCAAATACGGCCCCACCGTGGCCGCCATTCTGGAGTTCCATCAAGAGGCTGAAGCCAAGCTGGCCAAGATTGAAAACCGAGGCGCGGAGTTGGAGAGACTCCAGCAACTGGTCAAAGATCGGCGGGCCGATACCGACAAATGGGGCAAGCAGCTTTCCAAAAAACGTGCCGATGCCGCTCCGAAACTGGCCAAAGAGGTGGCCTCTCATCTGGCTGATCTCGGCTTCAAACGCAGCGTTTTCGAGGCCCATCTGGCCGCGCTGGCAGAGCCCTCACGCCACGGTTTGGAAGAAGTGGATTTCCAGTTTGCCCCGAACCCTGGCGAGCCGCTCAAACCCCTGCGCCTCACCGCCAGCAGTGGGGAAATGTCCCGCGTCCTGCTTTCCGTGAAAAGTGCCTTGGCCAAACAAGACTCGGTGCCCTTGCTGGTGTTTGATGAAATTGACGCCAATGTCGGCGGCAACATTGCCGAGGCCGTGGGTCACAAAATGGCCTCCTTGGGGACCACTCATCAGGTCATCGCCATCACCCACTTTCCGCAGGTCGCCTCCCTGGCAGGCAGTCACTTCGTCGTCACCAAAGAGATCGAAGGAGACCGCACCAAATCAAACATCCGCGAAGTTGCTGGTGAAGAACGCATCGAAGAACTCGCCCGCATGCTCGGTGGCAAAATCGAATCCGCCCGTGAACACGCGCGGAATTTGCTCAAGTAGGTCCGTTGAGCCGCAACTGACGGTGAGCGGGTGGCAGCATAGGAAGTGTGGAGATAGCTGAGCGAACGGAGGCGCGAGACAGCCAGTTGGAGGCCCAACTGGCCTACGTCGGGGCGTCCGCAAAGTAGGTCAGTTGCGCTGCAACTGACGGTGAGCGGGTGACTGCATGGGAGATGTGGAGATAGCTGGGCGAACGGAGACGCGAGACTGCCAGTTGGAGGCCCAACTGGCCTACGTTGAGGCGTCCGCAAAGTAGGTCCGTTGCGCCGCAACTGACGGTGAGCGGGTGACTGCATGGGAGATGTGGAGATAGCTGGGCGAAC
>JAOZVT010000149.1 GCA_025869455.1 Prosthecobacter sp. | reverse complement strand
GTTCCGCTCTCAATTGATCCAACCTTTATTCCCACATTTTAGCGTAAGCCCTGCCTATGGATTGGGTGTTCTGAAAACTTGCTTGCGCCTCGCCCAACGTAAATGGGGGGCTTTGCCAGAAGCTCTTTCAGCGCGGATGGAGGCCTTGGAATATTCGCAACTGGAGCGCTTGGCAGAAGACCTGCTGGATCTCCGCAGCCTGGAAGATCTTACAGCTTGGCTTGAAAAAGCTGGACGTTGATCGCCCTCCAGCACGGAGACACGCGCCCTGCCCAGAATTTTCCCCGAAGACAAAGTCCACCCTGCATTTGCCAGTCCGGTCTTTCTCCTTTATGATCGCGGTCAACCGATGGACTGCCGACAGGAAGAGATTGTACAGAGCCTCATGACTTCGTATTGCGAGGTCGGCGGGATCAACCATGTGGACTGCAGGGCACTGCCCTCGAAACGCGCCATTGCGACGCTTTGTGAGGACTTGCTGCATGTGCTGTTCCCGGGCTTTTATTCTGAAGATGCGGTCTCCTCCAATGATCTGGAGCTGATGACGCATGAGCATGTGGCCAGCATCCGCGAACGCCTGAAGACGGAGGTCCGTCGCAGCCTGCGCCTGCGTGACCAGAGTGCGAATCATCACGAAGAGTCCATGAAACTGGTCTGTGACTTCATGGTGCGCCTGCCTGAGGTACGGAAGCTTTTGCAAACGGACGTGCAGGCCGCCTATGAGGGAGATCCCGCTGCGGGTAGTTATGAGGAGATCATCCTCGCTTATCCAGGGCTGGAGGCCATCTCCATCCAGCGCACGGCGCATGTGCTTTACAGCCTGGGCGTGCCGCTGATCCCCCGCATGATGACGGAGTGGGCGCATGGCCGCACGGGCATCGACATCCACCCAGGGGCGCAGATCGGCAGTCACTTCTTCATTGATCACGGCACCGGCGTGGTGATTGGGGAGACGTGCAGCATCGGCACCCGCGTGAAGCTTTATCAAGGGGTGGGTCTCGTGGCCCGCTCTCTGGCCCAGGGTCAGGCGCTGGCTGGGAAAAAACGTCATCCCACCATTGAGGACAATGTCACCATTTACGCGGGAGCCACCATCGTGGGTGGAGATACCGTGGTCGGCGCGCGCAGCACCATCGGCGCGAACGTTTTCCTCATGGAAAGCGTGGCCGAGGACATGATCTATGCGCTGGGTGATCAGGAGCACCGCATCCGTGATCGCAAAAAAACACCTGTCACCAAGACCCCTAAAACTCTGGAATCTGACAAGGCCTGATGCCCAAGTTGCCCAAGTCCATGCGGAAACCATTTCAGCTCTTCCTCGACTTCCAAGCGGGTATCCGTGGCAGTCTGGAGGAGCGGGCTTTGGACCGCCCTTTGTACGCTGAACCCAGCCCGGAAGAGACGAAACCCACCAAGAGTAAGGGCAAGAAAAAGGAGTCTTCTGGCAATGTAGAAGATGAAGAACTGACGGAAAACTGCCGGGCCCTGCTGCACCAGATCGACCTCGTCGGCGCTGCCAAGCTGGTCTCTGTGCAGTGGAATCCACGGCTGCGCAGCACCGCAGGTTACGCCAGCTTTCCCTCCTGGAAGATCGAGCTGAACCCGAAGCTGCAAGACTTTGAAGGTCAGGTGGAACGCACCATGCGGCATGAGCTGGCCCACCTAGTGGCCTACCATCGCGCTGGCCGCCGCCGCATGGAACCTCATGGTGCCGAATGGCAGCAAGCCTGCGCTGATCTGGGCATTCCTGGGGAAAGCGCCCGCCACCGTCTGCCCCT
>JAOZVT010000148.1 GCA_025869455.1 Prosthecobacter sp. | reverse complement strand
TGGCCACCAGCGCCACTCGAACCCACGTTACCTTCACCTTCGCGACAAGATTGTTGAAAACGACATCCTGGGCCGCGTGACCCATTGCTACGGTCAGTGGAACCGTGGTGTTTCCGCCTCCCAGCCTCTGGGTATTCCAAAGAACCAAACCATCCCAACAGAGATGTTGGCCAAGTATGGTTTTGGCAGCATGGAAGAATTCCGTAACTGGCGCTGGTACGCCAAGTACGGTGGCGGCCCGATTTCTGACTTGGGCGCGCACCAGATTGACATGTTCAACTGGATGTACAAAACCACTCCACAGACCCTCTACGCCACAGGTGGTGTGGACTACTATGATGGTACCCCAGGCCCTGATGGCGAACCGAAGGCCAAGTTTGAGCTGCCGGACAACGTCATGTGCATCTATGAATACAAACTGCCACACGGCACGATGCGCGCCTACTATCAGGTGCTCACCACCACGGGTAGCCAGGGCTATTACGAGAAGCACATGGGTGTGGCTGGTTCTGCCATCATTTCTGAAAGCCCAACGTATAACCAAGTCTATGCCGAACCTGGCCAAGACTGGAGCAAGTGGACTACGGGTGACGATCCATTGTTGGTGAAGTCTCCTGACGCTGTACTGAACAAATTCTGGGAACAGGCACGCTCATGGAAGAAGCCTGTGCCGAAGTCTTATGCCGTCTCTGGTGTGGCGAAAGCTGTGGCAGATGCCCGTGAGTCGAAGGCGCTTGATCCTTGGGAAATCCCGGTGGTTCTGGACGTGTACCCACACACCCCACACGTGGCTAACTTCATTGAGTCTGTGCAGCTTAAAGACCCAAACCACCTGACCTGCAACGTCATGGAGGCCTTCAAATCCTGCGTCACCGTGCTCAAGTCCTATGAGTGTCTCAAAACGGGATTGAAATACACATTCACACCTGAAGATTTCACTGTCTAATCCGTCTGAACAGAAAGGCTCAATGATTTGTCAAAAAAGCCATTGAGTTAAGCCCCAAACGATTCCCCCAAACATGAAACATACGACCCTCGCACTCGCTGCCATCGCAGCCCTCAGCACTTCCCTTTCCGCTCAGGAAATGGAAGAAATCAAAATCGAGTTCCCAAAGCCAATGTTCATCGGCACTCCGGTTCCAGCCAAGCTGCCGAACCTGGAACAGCCTGATCCATCCAAGATCATCAAGTCCTTCCAAGCCCCTAAAGGCACGGTCAATCTGGCCAAGGACAAAGAAGTCACCTCCAGTGATCCAGCTCCGATCATCGGTGAACTCACCCTCGTGACCGATGGCGATGCCGATGGTTCTGATGGTTGCTTCGTCGAACTCGCCCCTGGTCCTCAGTGGGTGCAGATTGATCTGGGTGCTCCGACCTCGATCAACAAAATCGCTATGTGGCACTACCACAAGCAGGCTCAGGCTTATGTGGACGTGATCGTTCAGGTTTCTGACGACAAAGAGTTCAAGACTGGTGTGACTACCCTCTTCAACTCTGACCACGACGACACTCTGAAAATGGGTGCTGGTGCTGACGCTGCTTACATCGAAACCAACCACGGTCGCGTGATCGACGGCAAAAATGCCAAGGCTCAATACGTCCGCCTTTACAGCAATGGCAACACCTCCAACGAGATGAACCACTACTGCGAAGTCGCCGTGTATGGCGTTCCTGGGCAATAAGCTCGGCTGATCGTTCTGTTTGATTCCGCGCCGCCAGAGAAATCTGGCGGCGCTTTTTTGTGCTCGGATGAGATGCGGAAAGTTTGTGATCAGCCCCTT
>JAOZVT010000147.1 GCA_025869455.1 Prosthecobacter sp. | reverse complement strand
CTATGGCGACTGTCTGAATCCCCCAGGTGATGCCGTCATCGTAAGGTTCTACAACAAATCGCTTGAGCCGGCGAATCATGCCGTCACGAATCATCTGAATCAGATCGGTGCATACCGGCTCCGATTGGCGCTGCTGGAAAAGTTGGATGGCTGTCATAAGCTACGGCTCCCTTGATCTGCATTCATCCTGCCAGCAGTCCCGTAAATCCCAAACGGAATTCCCCTGGCTTTGTTCGGCATCGGATTGGCGGCGAACCCTAGCATTCTTTTTTCCCTTGGTTGGGCGTGCCATTCCCCGCGGGTGGTGGCGGAAGTTCAACAAGGGAGGGAGTGGCTACGCAAAATGCTGTTTGCATGCCAGAAACATCGCCGTCCCAACACTCGCATTCGGCATCCCAAGCTTCTCGATCAAAGTGGAAGATTGTCCCAAGATCAACAGCCCCATCCAGGGTGGCGTATGTCCCGCTCAAAGTTCCGTTGATCAGCACCGCGTAGCAATCGTCGCCGATTTGCAATGCTTTCCCTGGATTGGCTTCAAGAAGACGCTGATAGGAAGCAAGGGTCTCGTCGTAAGTCATGGTTGCTGCTCTGATTCCGGGTGTGAGAAGACATTGCCACCTCTCCAGGAATACCCAAATCCTGTAGATGGCAGAGCTAGCAGCCCCTGCTTGGGTTTGTGCGTGGCTATGCAACCATGGAGGCATATCAGAACGGAGATCCAAGGGATGAACTTCACCCACGAACAGGGGCCTGCGATTAACTCGTTGGCCCGTATCGTCAAGCTTGTGGCTTTTGCTGGAACTGGGAAGACCACCACGCTTGTTGGCTATGCCAAGGCTCGGCCTCAATGCCGTCTGCTCTACCTCTGCTACAACAAAAGCGTCGAGATTGCTGCCAAGCAAAAGTTTCCGCCGAACGTGACGTGCAAAACAGCCCACGGCTTGGCTTATGCGTCGATCGGATCGAAGTACAGACACAAGCTCACGAGCAACCTGCGCCTGACCGACATCGCAAGAATTATCGGCTCACAGAACTGGGAATTGGTGCGCAGCGTGCAAGAGACGCTGAACAATTATTTGGCCAGCGCGGATGACGACATCGAGCTATGTCACTGCCCCGTCAACAAGCTCAAAACGGAGCGAATGAAGCGCGCCGCCGGCAGCATCGTAGAGGGAGCCAGGCAGCTTTGGTTGCAAATGTGCGACATCCAAAACGAGGCTGCGAATATCACTCACGATGGCTATCTCAAGCTTTGGGCACTCTCGAAACCAAATCTGCGGGATCGTTACGATATTGCGCTTGGAGACGAGGCACAGGACATCAATCCAGTGATTGCTGGTGTGCTTGCGCAGCAGGCGGCATACGGAATGGGCGTAGTCGTTTGTGGTGATGGCCATCAGATGCTGTACCGCTTCAGGGGGGCCGTAGATGCTCTCAATGCAACCTGGCTCGACAAAGCGGAAGTCCACTACCTCACTCAGTCGTTTCGGTTCGGGTCTGCCGTTGCGCACGTCGCAAACATGGTTCTCGCGTTCAAGGGTGAATCCCGCCAACTGGCTGGGCTTGGCGGCGAGACTCGTGTTTCCAAGGCACTACCTGCTGACCTTGAACATCGCACCGTACTGTGCCGGACGGTGGTTGGAGTGATCGAGACGGCGCTGGCCAATGTAGAGACTGGTGCAAAGATCTACTGGGTTGGTGGGATCGAGGGTTACAACCTCCAGGATCTTGAAGACCTACATGCGCTATCGAAGGGGTGGCGTGACCGAGTGAAGGGGAAAAAAC
>JAOZVT010000146.1 GCA_025869455.1 Prosthecobacter sp. | reverse complement strand
GAAGCGAACCGTAAGCTGACGGCTCCGCTTTCCCGTTACCACTTTGCTCCCACCCAGCAATCACGCGACAACCTGCTGGCGGAGGGCATCCCAGAGGCGCATATCCAGGTGGTCGGCAATACCGTCATCGATGCATTGCTGAGTATCGTTGAACGAATCCACACCGACGATACGCTGGCGCTCAAGCTTTCGTCGAAGTTTCCTTTCCTCGACAACTCCAAGCGACTTATCCTCGTAACAGGACATCGTCGGGAGAATTTCGGCGAAGGATTCGAGCAGATTTGCCGAGCGATTGGCCGGCTTGCTGCACGAAGTGATACCCAGATTGTTTATCCGGTGCACCTGAATCCCAATGTCCAGGAACCCGTCAAACGCATCCTCGGCAATGTCAATACTGACCATCTGATCGAACCATTGGAGTACTTGCCGTTCGTCTACCTGATGTCCAAATCCCATCTAATCATCACTGACTCTGGCGGCGTCCAGGAAGAAGCTCCCTCCTTGGGCAAACCCGTCCTGGTGATGCGGGATACCACGGAACGCCCAGAAGCACTGGAAGCCGGTACGGTTCGGCTGGTCGGAACCGATGCCACGCAAATTGTCCAGCACGCTAATTCACTGCTGGATGATGCTGAATCATACGAAGCCATGTCGCGCGCTCACAATCCGTATGGCGATGGCCTGTCATCTCGGCGTATCGCGAACTTTATCAAGCAACATCTCGGGTCCTCTTGAAATTGCTGGCGATTGACAACGAAGATTCGGTTCATGTTGTCAACTGGCAACAGATCAAGGTCCGGAGTTGGCGACGCCTGGCTTCAGGAATTCGATCTCCACTTCCAGACCAACCTCCGTACCGGATGCCTTGGCGCGCACCACAGTCACTGGCTCCAGCTCTCCATAGGACTGAGAGCGTACGGAAAGGATCGAGGGATCATCTTTAACGATTTCCACATCGACAAGGCCATCACCGGCAATCGTAACGACCATGACAACCCCCGTTTTTCGTGAACGCGCAAAGAAGCCGCTGGGGTGGACGGATACGATATGTCCGCCCGGAACCTGCCACAACTGCTGATACTGGGCAACCGAGCCGTCAATCGATGATGCATGGTCCAGTATCTGTACTGCTAGCGCTCCGGAATAACGCACTTCGCGTGAACAAACGAATCCCGCATGGACATTGCTGGACCCCCGCACCATTGCCTCAGTGTCCGACTCATCGAATTCCGTTATCGCTGGTGGGTGCTTGGGCCTGTTTCTCCGCTCTGCCTTCACGCCCATCGGCACGAATACGTTGTGAGAAAGTGCGGAACGTAGATACTCTCGCGCGGCATCATGGTGATCGTGGATATAGAGACCTCCGTCAGCTAGCCATTCTTCACCGAATGCAAACAGTGTGATGTGGTTATCGTCATCCTGCCGGTGGTAGTGACTGAGAAAACCGCACTTGTACACTAGATGGAGTCGGTCTTCCTGGGAGAAAAGAGCGCCATCTCCACGGAAAATCGCATACCCAGATACGGGAAGGATCTTATGGTTGGCAGATGAAGCGGCCCCGGCCTTTCCTTGAGTCAACGCATACTCGAATTCCCGATAGCCCTTGAACGCCTTAAGCCACTCGAACTTGTTTCGGGGAGGCGCGGTACACGTATCGCCTATGGGTGGAAAACACCCATCTGGTCGAATCATGTAAGCCATGAAAGCAAGGGCCTTCTCGACGAACTCTTCCAGATTTGGAATGAGTGCCTGCCCCTCTAGTGAGGACACGATGCTGTTTATCTGTAGCGAAC
>JAOZVT010000145.1:3664-18470 GCA_025869455.1 Prosthecobacter sp. | reverse complement strand
AACCCAGCAGCAGCACCGAAAGGCGGAGGATGAAAAGGGCCAGGGTCAGGGCTGAGTAATATTGCTCAAAGGACTGGCCTTGGCGCGAGATCATGCGCTCAAAAAAGTTCTCTCCACCACGCAGGCGAAAGACGGTCAAAATCACCGCCTCTAAAAGCAAGAACGCTCCAAAACCAATGAACGTCCGCCGCCGTGCAAAGAGCTTCAGCAGTTCACCCTGCCACTGACGAAAAAACAGAATCATCGGCCCGTCATCCCCAGGTAAAATTCTTCCAAAGTAGGTTTGTGCGGTTGCCAGGCATCCACCCGCACACCCGCCTCCACCAAGGTTTTCAAAAGCTCATGCCCAGCCAAATGCGGAGGCAGCTCCACCAGTTGGGTCACGGGGTCCATGATGGCAGCGGCACTGGAGATGGCGGCGCGTGCTTTCGCCAGATCGCGCGTTTCCAGGTGATAAACACCCTGCTTCCTTTCCTGTGATGGGACTGGGCCTTCATACATTTTGCGCCCCTGCTTCAGGATGACGCAGCGGTCACACATCTGCTCCACCTCCACCAGCAGATGCGAGTTTAACAGGATGGTCACACCGAAGTCTGAACGCAGCTTCAAGACAAACTCGCGAAATTCCCGGATGCCTTCGGGATCAAGCCCGTCCGTCGGCTCGTCTAACAACAAGCATTTCGGAAGCGGCAGCAGGGCCTGAGCCAGGGCCAACCGCTGGCGCATGCCGTGGCTGTACGTCTTAGTCTTGTGGTGGGCACGCGCCTCCAGATTCACCAGCTTCAAAATTCGCTTAGCTTCGTCCTCATCCCACCAGCCGGAGAGGGAGCATAGGACGCGCAGATTTTGCCAGCCCGTCAGGTACTCATAAAAATGCGCAGCCTCATAAATAGCCCCCACCTGACTGAGGGCACGGGAGCGCTCCTGCTGAACGGAGTGCCCAGCAATCCTGACCTCTCCCTCATCAGGACGCACCATGCCTAGCGTGATGCCCAGGATGGTGCTCTTGCCTGCGCCATTGTGGCCCAACAGGCCGAGAATTTCCCCCTGCCGCATTTCAAAGCTCACATCATCCAACGCCAATCGGCCATTGGGCCAGCGTTTGGTGAGGTTATGAACTTCGAGGAGGGCCATTCAGGCCTAGCATGGAGGGTTCTCCCTCTGCCCGACAACAGGAATCTTAGCCCGGAGGTCAGGATTCGCAGCCGATGGCCGTGATCAATCGCGGAGTTCGGGCTTAGCGTCCCACGCTGAATGTCACGTTACCGACCCGCGTCTGGATTTCCGCGCCAAGCCCTCGATAATAAAGTGGGCAGCCCCGGTAGATGGGATAGGAACCGTAGCTGTAACCAAAGTAGTTAGGAAAATACCAAGCCTGCTGGTCACGGAAGCCACTGCCATGGTAGTCGCTGCTATCAAACACCTCCCCCAATGCAGGCAGGACCGGCACCAAGGGCGGGTCTGGCAAAGGGGCTTTCGCCGCAGCTTCCAGATCCGCACGCGCCTGCAGCGCCTCCCTATGCAGACGAGCCAACTCCATCTGCTGCGCCATCAGCAGGGCATCCGCCCCGTCATCCCGATGCCGATGGATGACCTGATGCGCTGCTGTCTCCTGAAGTTCCGTACCTTCTGACTCCTGGTCTTCCGGCGCGTAGCCAGACCGAAGATTGCCATCCTGAGTCAGGCGGGGATACAGCGCTTCGCTGGAAGCGGGATTTCTGACCTCGAAAATATCAGGATAGTAGGGGCCTGAAATAAAATTCTTAGCACCAGGAGAGTCGCGGCTTTCAAAGCTGTACCACAGAGCTAACAGGCCTGGAATCTGTTCCTCCCAAGGTTGCGACCTTTCCAGAGGATCCTCCAGATCTAAAAACTTCATCTCAGCCGTTGTCTGCTGCTGACGCTGCATTTCCGCCTGTTCACGTTCATAAGCCTTGGCCTTCTGCGGATCGTAACCCAGACGGTCACGCCAAGTCTGGGGCAGATCCGTAAACAAAACCTTGGCGGCCCCATTAGCATGGGTAAACGCAACGCCGTCTGGATGCACCTGCACGATCTCGCATTGATAATAAGTCTTCCCCTTCAAAGAAGTGATCTCTTTGATGGGGGCGGCATGCAGCGACGCTGATGCCAGTAAAGCGAGCAAGAGGGGCGTGAAGGCTTTCATGGCTCAATCCCGGTTTGGCCGGATGAATCAAGATGCCTCCCAAGAGTCTCGGGGTCAATCCTTAGATTGTCCCCTCACTTGTAACCCGTGATGATAGCGCAAGAGGTGTCTTTATGCTTACCCTCGTCACCCTGGCGAATGGTCACCACATAGACCCCTGTTTTGCTAGGTTTGAAGAAAAGCAAGAAGCCCCAGCCATCCAGCACAGGCTGGATTTCACCCACAGGATCACCTTTGAAATCCAAGACAGCACCCGTAACCTGCACGCCAGACTTCTTCGGCACCGCCACGCCGATGCAGTATTCGTTGCCTTTAAAAAGCTGCATCCGCACCGCTTTGCCGATGTCTTTGTCCAAGGGACCCACCCAGGCTTCGGCCCGGAACATGTAGCCTGCGCTCTCTTGATCACGTGCCAGAGCCTGCGCAGCTTCCTCCGCATCATCATCGGCAGAAGCACGCAAGGTTGGTGCGAGACCGCACACGAAAAGGGCGATCAGGAGGGAAAAAATCGTTTGGGAAAACGATGAGGAGGAAGGGGGGCGGGTCATGGCTGGACTCAGTGCAAAAGACAATCTTTACGTAACATAGGCATTGCATCAGCAAAAAGCCAAGATTCTGTACGCTAGATTGTTTTGCCACACTGGCATTCAGCAAATAAAGCACTGCCCCCGAAATCACCTCATGGCCACGCTTGTATTCTACCTCGAAGACGGAACGACCCTAAATCATACCCTTGATGAGGGAACCACCACCATCGGCAGGCATCCAGACAGCGTCGTCGTACTGGAATTTCCTTCTGTCTCCGGCCACCATGCGGTCATTGAACTCTCCGAACAGGGCTGCTTCATCAGTGACTTAAAATCCAGCAACGGAACCCATGTCAATGGTGTCGCTGTGGAGGAAGCCCAACTTAACGATGGTGACCGAATCGGCTTTGGCGATGTCCAGGCGGTCTTTGCCTCTGGTGATGCCCCTCCTGTCATCTACGTGCCTGAACCCGAGGTCAAAGCCGCAGAGGCTCCCCCCCCGGTGCTGAAAACAAACTACCGCCAACCACCACCAAAGCGGAATCCCGCTGTGCGTCGGGTCAGCGGTTACCCAGACTCTGGTGGAGGTGGCTGTGGCACCGCCATCGTGGTGATCGGCCTGTTCATCGCAGCCATGCTGGTGGGCCTCTACATGCGCCATTACAAAGAAACCGAAGGTGGAAACTTCTTCGAAGACATGACTGGGAAGCTAGGCGGCAGCCTGCCTAAAATTAAGATCGAGAACACCATCGAGAAGTGATCCGGTAAAGTTCTGGGTCCGTCATGGCGTTCATAGAGGTGCCCAACCCTATGAAACGCCGTACTTTTGTCTCCTCAGCTCTCGCCTCATCCCTGCTCGCACACCCAGCCTTCAGTGCAGGGGCTAACAAAACGCGCGTGGCCGTCATCGGTCACACGGGCCATGGCAATTACGGTCATGGCGTAGATTCCATGTGGTTGGACATGCCCGAAACGGAAATCGTAGCCGTGGCAGATGCGGATGCCAAAGGTCTGGCCGGTGCCGTGAAAAAGCTGAAGCTCACGAAGGGCTTTGCCGATTATCACCAGATGCTCACCGAGACGAAACCTGAAATCGTCGCCATCGGCCCGCGTCACATTGATCAGCACCATGAGATGGCTATGGCTGCGATTGCCGCCGGATCGCGCGGAATCTATATGGAAAAGCCATTTGTTCCAACGCTAGCGCAGGCGGATGAAATCGTGGCCGCTTGTGAGAAAAGTGGGACCAAACTGGCCCTCGCCCACCGCAATCGTTATCATCCCGTACTGCCAGTGCTGAAGAAGATGATCGAAGACGGCGCCATCGGTAAACCCCTGGAATACCGCACTCGCGGCAAAGAAGATCCCCGTGGAGGCTCACTGGATCTCTGGGTTCTAGGCTGCCATCTTTTTAACTTGGTGAATTACTTTGCTGGTCCCGCCAAGGCCTGCACGGCCACCGTTTTCCAGCAGGGTCACCTGGTCACCAAAGCCGATGTCAAAGCGGGCGACGAAGGCATTGGGCCTCTTGCTGGCAATGAAGTTCACGCCCGATTTGAAATGGCCAATGGCCTGCCAGCCTTCTTTGATTCCGTCCAAAACGCTGGCACTAAAACAGCTGGGTTTGGCGTGCAAATCATCGGCACCGAAGGCATCATTGATCTGCGCATTGATGCCGAGCCCCTGGCCCACATCCTAGCAGGCAGCCCTTTTGGCCCCAATAAAACACCACGCACCTGGGTGCCGATCACCACAGGTGGCCTGGACAAGCCAGAGCCCATCGCCGACATCCGCAGACGTGTGGGTGGTCATGTCGGTCCTGGGCGCGACTTGCTTGCCGCCATTAAAGAAGGACGTGATCCGCTGTGCAGCGCTAAAGATGCCCGCGAGACCATGGAAATGATCGTGGGCATCTTCGAGTCCCATCGCCTAAACAGTCAACGCGTGGAACTGCCCCTGAAGGACCGCGTAAATCCGCTGACTCGGCTTTGAGCAGCGGATTCAGCGAAAGGCCTCTCTCAGACAGCGGCGGCAGGCAGTTCGCGGCCAATTTCATCCACTCGATAGCCAAAGCCACTGCCGCGCAGGCTGCTGAGATCCACCACACCACCGCGACGGCGATACAAGCCTGGATGCACCCGCTCTTCGATGACGGAAGCCTCTGGGTAAAACTGCATGGCATTGCACTCCACGCCCTGAATCGTGCCCGCATGAGCGGCTAACTTCACATGAGGAATGATGGCCAACATTGGATTGGTCAAATCCTGCACCATCAGTGGCATACCGTGCGCCTTGGCCCAGCATAGGCTCAAAAGAGCACCCGTCTGCGTCTTGCAGGTCTTCAAGGCCACGCCTGACCAGCCTAAGCGACGCCCCAGGCGGACGAATTCCCAATCGTGCGCGCTTTCATCGAGGAACAACGGTTTCCGTGCAGAGACACTGCGCACGTCGATTTGGTACGCTTCCAGATCATACGGGAAGGGCTGCTCTACATACAACGTGCGGGCGTAGATTTCTGGCTGATCTGCCAGCAGACGATCCGTGATTTCATTCACATACGCAGGGTCTTTCACTGTGCAGTTAAAGTCCGCGCTGAACCAAGTCACTCCATTTTCTAGGCCGATCCGGCCCACCCGCAGCATACGCTCATAATCCCAGGCAGCATCCGTGCCACGCAGTTTCACCTTGAGACATTTCAGACCATCTCGCTGAATCCAATCGGCCAGCAAGACTGGGTGCTCATCATTCGGCTCACTACCCGTCAGGTCAGCCGTTTCTAGAGCATCCACACCACCGACGAGATGCCACACGGGCAGGACTTTAGGAGCTTCCTTCACCAAGTAATCAGCTGGGTAACGGCCGACAAAACTGATGCCGCTGCCTTTTTCCGCCTCCAAGAATGCCGAGAGATCCCGATTCATGAACTCAGCCGTGTAAGTCTCATAAACGTCACGTCCCAACAGGTTACCATAGGCATCATGCACCGCGATGTCGAAGGCGCTGAAGGCCACCAAAGAGCCCAAATAAGGCATTTCTGGCCCTCCCGCTCTGGCATTTGCAGCCATCAACGTTTCTGCCAAAGGCCCATGAATGAAGTCTTGGCCAATTTCCATGGGGTGGCCGACCAAGCCGGAGTTCACCAAACGCTGCGCCAGCTGGACCGAAAAATCTTCCATTCGGCGCGCTCTTTCAGACACCGCTAAGGTGCTAGGCCAGACCCAAGAAACACTCAGCGGAGTCTCACCCCAACCTGTCGCCGTACGGCCATTACGATCTTCCACCGTCACTTGGGTGCGCAGACAAACCGTGTTGGTCACCGTTTCAGGTCCGAACTTCAAAGGCACCCGCATGGTGACGGGGAGAAAATAAACTTTCGCCTGTGTAATCCGGATGTCTGTATTCTTCATAATGAGTCAAATTAAGCGCTATATTTAAGGGGGTGATTAGCATTTCTGAGTTGCATGTTTGGCAGCCTTCCAGCTACTACGCAAAACGCCACTCGACACTACGCCACTACCCGCTAAAGCATTGCTCTCCGATGGTTAGAAAATCCAGTTGGATTCAAAGTCTTTTCGCTTGGTTGCTTCCCGCCTTTGTCGGGACTGCTGTGGGCGGAGGGATGATTGCAATCCTCAGCCAGCCCGATCTGAATACCCAGGCGGCCATGGCTTCCCTCTCCCACACGCCTTCCGTGTTCACGGAGGATCTGTTGGTGCCTGCCCCCCCCATACCGCAGAAGGTTGCTCCGAAACCAGAACCCAAAGTCGAGTCTTCTCATCCCGTCCCTGCTCAACCTTTAGCCGCAGAGCTCCTAGCACCTCCGCCAACTCCCGTGAAATCCTGGGAATGGCAACCTCTGGTGGATGATGTCAGTTTACGCTTCCGCACCGAGCTCCCGGAGCTGGGCGGTTTGCCACTGCTTTACTACGCGGTCTTGCATGATGACGCGGAATGGATTGACCAACTCATCGCCCATGGAGCCAGCGCCAACGAAGCCACTCCCGGTGGTGATACTCCCCTGTGTGCCGCCATTCGGAACATGTCCGCCAAAAGTGTCCGGGCGCTTCTCTATGGGGGTGCAGATCCCCTGAAGCCGGGATTTGAAAAGCAACCTCCCATCGCACTCGCTTCTCTACGCCGCGGAGCTGACACCTTGAGGGCACTCGTAGCTGCTGGTGCTGATCCAAATACCCGCTTCACCACACCCGTTTCCAAGGCCGTCTTAGACCTTGTGATGATCAAAGATCTGAAGCACTCCCTGGAAAATGACCGTGGAGTGACCCCACTCATCGCTTGCTCTGCCCGTGGTGATGTGGAAGGCGCGACGGAGTTGCTCCGCTCTGGAGCGAAAACTTCTTACTGCACCACGCGCTACAAACGCTATCCCATCAACTTTGCTGCCACCCAGGATTACCTCTTCCTCATGCGCATCCTTCTGGGTCGTCAGCCTGAATCGGAACCAGAGATCTTAGTCACGATTGATCTCACAAATCAGCGCGCGTGGGTCACCAAAGAAGGTCAGGTCATAGATACCTGCTCCGTCTCCACAGGAAGGGAAGGCTACTCCACCCCCTCCGGGCGCTACGTGGTCACGGATAAGCACCGCGACTGGACCTCCACGCTTTATCACGTGTCCATGCCCTTCTTCATGCGTTTGAATTGCAGCGCCATCGGCCTGCACAGCGGGTATGTCACAGGTCGCCCAGCTTCCCACGGCTGCATTCGCCTGCCTTATGAAAAGGCTAAGAAGTTCTTCAGCATAGTCCGCGTGGGCGATGAAGTGCAAATCGTGCATTGAGAGAGCGCTCTTGGACGCTCCCGCCGAGTCGTCCCCTAGCTAAGCCGCTGCGCCAGTTCAGCCGCCAGAGCTTTCGGCTCTGTGACGGGGCCACTGGCCTCCATTTCCACGGGTGGCTCAGAAAGATCTGCTTCGTTAAAAACCCGGACCGCCATGGTCAATTCACCATCTTTGATCCAGGTATGCGCTCCCACGGGCGTCTGACAGCCTGCGCCAAGCAGACGTAAGAACTCACGCTCCACCGTCACTCGCGCCTCGGTGTCGGCATCATTCAGTGCCCGCACTGCCTGAATGGTGGATTCATCGTCTGCACGACATTCAATGGCGATGGCCCCCTGCCCTGCGGCGGGTAAAAAGGTTACAGGGTCCAAGGTCAACGCACTGATCGTCTGACCTTCGATCTGGATCACGTTGCCCTTCATCAGCCCCAAACGAATCAGGCCAGCAGCGGCCAACAAGACAGCGTCCAGCGGCTGCTCACCTAACACTTTTTTCACTCGCGTCGGCACATTGCCACGGACTTCCACGATCTCGACATCGGGGCGCAACCATTTCAACTGAGCCGCACGACGCACACTGCTGGTGCCGACACGCGCCCCTTTGGGCAAGGTCTCCAGGGTACAGGGTTCACGGGTAATGAGCACGTCTTCAATGGCTGCACGTGGCAAAACGGCGGCGACCACAAATCCGGCGGCCAAATCCGAGGGCACATCCTTCAAACTATGAACGGCGGCATCAATCTCCCCTTTTTCCAAAGCGATCTCCAATTCCTTGATGAAGATGCCTTTGTCCACGTGGGCTACGGCATTGAATTCTGAAAAGCGCAGATCCTGGCGTTTGTCCCCGCTGGTTTGAATGATCTGGCGCACCACTTGCAGATTTGCATGCGCGACTTGCAGCTCTTCCGTGACCATGCGCGTCTGAGTGAGCGCGAGTTCGCTGCCACGGGTGCCGAGGGTAAGGGTAGGTTGGGACATGATTCAGGAAGGAAACGCGGATTCTCAACCTGCCAGCCAGGAAGGTGGCGGCAAGAAAAATCCCACAAGGAAAGAGGCCCACGTTTGCCAGCAATGCAGCCTAGGTGCAAAGGAATCATCGTTTGAACAAGGATTATAGCGAATGCAAGTCGGCATGACCGTCTCCCCGAGTCCTTCAATTTATCTTGGATGAATCCGTCTTGGGCTGCGTTACCCCCATGTCATCATGATGAGTACCTTCAAACACTTATTCTGCCTAACTTTCGGCTGTCTTCTGGTTACCTCCGCACCAGCGACTGAACAACCTAACTTACTATTCATCATTGCTGACGATGTCAGTTGGGATGATTTGGGCTGCTACGGCAACACGGCCGCCAGAACCCCCAACATCGATAAACTAGCCGCTCACGGACGGCGGTTTGATGAGGCTTACCTCACCGCCAGCAGTTGCAGCCCCAGCCGCTCCAGCATCATCACCGGACGCTATCCCCATAACAATGGGCGCGCTTCTGAGCTGCATCTGCCCATCTCCGCACATCTGCCTTGGTTCCCACGCCTGCTCAAAGATGCGGGTTATTACACGGCCTTGGTCGGTAAACATCACATGACCTCGGATAAACCGGGAGAGGGTGAAAAGCAGCAGCCAGAGCCCTTTGATCTGGTGGATGCAGGAAAAGAATCTGGCAATCAAGGCGGCCATGCGACCTGGGTGAAAACCGTGCAGGAGCGTCCCAAAGACAAACCTTTCTTCTTCTGGTTTGCCTCCCTGGATGCTCACCGTGACTGGGATGGAGACAAGCACTGGAAAGAAGATCTCTATGGCTCCAAGCATGATCCTAAAACAGTCATCATGCCGCCTTTCCTGAATGATGATGCCGAAACGCGCCAGGATCTGGCGTCCTACTACAATGAGATCAGCCGCTTTGATTACTTCATCGGTCAGGTGGTGGCCGAGCTCGAAAAACAAGGCGCGCTGGATAACACCCTGATCCTGGTCATGGCGGACAACGGACGTGCTTTCCCTAGATCCAAAACACGTCTGCATGACTCGGGCATGAAAACACCCTTCATCGTTCATTGGCCGGCAGGCATCGCCAAACCCGGCACGCCCAGCCAGAGCCTTGTCAGTGCCATTGACGTGGCACCTACCATGCTGACGTTGGCAGGTGTGCCCGTAGCACCAACGATGCAAGGGGTGAGTTTTGCACCTGTCTTGGCCAATCCAGATGCGGAAGTTCGGAAGCATGCTTTCTCTGAACACAATTGGCATGACTACGCAGCGCATGGCCGTGTGGTACGATCAGAGGGATTCATCTACATCCGCAATCAACGCCCCAATGATGCCTGGCAAGGTCCGGCAGATTCCGTGCGATCCCCTTCCTATCAAAACCTGCGTGTGCTGCGTGATGCTGGCAAACTGACCCCTGCGCAAGCCGATGTGTTTCTGGCTCCGCGCCCCACGGAAGAGCTGTATCGCACAGCGGCTGATCCTAACCAATTATCCAACCTCGCCAGCAATGCTGATTACGCGACGGTGAAAGCTCGGCTGTCTCAACTGATGGATGAATGGACCAATCAAACTGGTGACAGCACACCTGCAGATATTTCCCGCGACATGTTTGACCGTGAAACGGGCGAGTCCTTGTATTCCCGCAAAGACACTTCCTACCGTGGCTCGCCTGCGGGTTGGGACCGCGATGCTGTGCATATCAATGCTGCCGGCCCGAGGTAGAAGCAATCTTGCATAACGTTTTGTTAGGCAACAAAGGAGCACCCGCAAGGTGCGGGTGCTCCGGGAACTTCGTTACTTCGACTTCGGATTCCTCAAGTAATAGAGGTGACCATCTTCGGCGCCGCCGATGAAGTCTGGGATACCGTCATCATTGAAGTCAACCGTGGTGGGACTGACATCGTGACCTTCGATGTTAGCATCAGAAAGCAGGCCTTCATCGCTGAAGAACCACTGGCCATCCGCATTGGAGGTTTGGCGGATAAAGTTGGCGTTGGCGGAGTTCAGGAGAATGTCTAATTTACCGTCGCCATCCCAATCCATGATGCAGATCTTGCGGCGACCACTTTTGCCTGCAATGCCTGCATTGAGGCGGAGCGGTTCACCCGCTTTCATGTCCACTGGGTTGCGGACTTTGACATGCGCGTGGGCTTTGTCCAAGATGCCTGAGTCCTTGACTTCTTTATCGGCACAGAAGACGCGCTTCGGATGCAAGAGCACTAACTTACCGTCCTTCTTCGCGCGTTCGAAGAAGGCGAGATAACCTTCTTGATCCAGCATCACGAGATCCATGAGGCCATCCTTGTTCCAATCCACCGCCACGGGCGTGGTGCGCCACTGAGTCAGCAGGGCCTTGCCTTCAGGACGGAGCCAGCCGTAGGCGAGCTCTGGCTGACGACCTTTCCATTCCACATCTATGGACTTGGCGGAGGCCAGCTTTGGCTTGGCACGGGTGCCCATGTTTTTATACCAAACGACTTTGCCCAAGATGGAGTTTAACAAAAGGTCTGGCAAGCCATCGCCATCCCAATCCGCCACAGTTTGGGTCGTGTAACCCCACTTGGCTTCACAGGGGCCCTGGATGGAACCATTCGGACCCGCCATGGGGCGAATCGGTTTACCGGCTGCCTCTAAACGCACCGGCGCGGCCCACTTCGGCGTCTCCACACCTTTGCCACTGAGGTTTTCAATGAAAGCGACATAACCAGCCGTGTTACCACAAAGAAGATCAATATCTCCGTCGCCGTCCCAGTCAAACCCGACAGGTGTCACCAGCGAACCAAACTTGATCTGATCTGCTTCTTGTTTGAAATAAACGGGCTCTTTGTAAACAGGCACTTTGTCTTCCAACTTGCCCGTGTTTTCAATGAACGCCACGCGGCCATCCTCATCGCCACAGATGATGTCCAGATCGCCATCCTGATCCCAATCAACGGCGGTGGGGGTGATCATCTCCAGGTCCATGGTGAGGAACTTGCCCGTGTCGGTTTTCATGCGCTTGACCAAGGCGTACTTTGGGCTGGTGCGTGTGCCCGTATTTTCAAAGTAGGTGAAGCCGTCAAGGAACTCACCGCAGAGCAGGTCAAGGTCACCATCCCCATCAAAGTCAGCGAAATTCGGGGAGGGCCAGCCGAAGGTTTCCACAGGGCGGTCAGTGGCCATCACTTTCTTGGGCTTGTCATACTTTGGCTTATCATTCGTGCCTGTGTTGCGCACGATATAAACGTAACCGCGCAGAGGTCCGTTCATCCAGCGGCCTTCCGGTGTGTAGGCATTGTCCCAGCCGTATTCGGTCCAGTCACCCACACCCACGATGATGTCGTTGTTGCCATCCCCATCGTAATCCACCATGCGCCACATATTGCCGCGCACCTTGTTCATGTGGACGTTGTTAGGCAGGCCAAGTTTCTCGGCTTGTTCGATGCCCGTTTTGAGAAAATCTGGATGCACCATGCCTGGGGTCATGACGACAGGCTTGCCCCCCACATAACTGACCTGGACGTTTTGAGCCCCTTTGCTGATGCGGACACCCGGTTTGAAAACGGGCATCTTATTTTTGGCGGTGTCACCCGTGGCGTTCTCAAAGAAGTAGATGCCGTTGTAAGGCTTGTCTGGGCAGTTGACGACGAGGTCCATATCGCCATCGCCATCGAAATCCATCGGCATAGGCCAGGCCCAGAGACCGACCCCTAGATCCACGACAAGGCCGGGATGATTGTATTTCAGGGGCGTCAGCGTGTCATTGGCGGCAGCATGGCCGCAAAAAAGCGCGGACAGCGTCAGGAGACAGAGTTGGGAGGGCTTCATGATGGGTCGGTTGGAAAAAACAAGAGTCCGTTCTCAGCTTGGAATGAATTCGTCCAGGGCACAAACACTCGCCGCTGCGGATTCTTGCTGGATGGTTGACGATGTTTGACTTGGGGACGGAATGGAGGAGCGAGAAAGGTGCTTCAGAGCTTTAGCTCGTTGGGGTTTGATTGAAGAAATGAAGATGGAATGGCCGAGGGTAGGTCTTGGCGAGCTAAAGCTCGGGAGTACTTTTATGCATGAATGGGGATTTGGGGATGAATCGAAAATTTCCCCATCTGGGGATTTTTGGGTTTAATGTGTTGTGGGTGAGTTGGTTAGGATGGGGATCGATTTCCCCATCGGCTCCCCAGGTGGGGATGGATGGGGAGATGTGGGGATTAGGAAATTCATCCCGAGCTTTGCTCGTTGGGGTTTGGTTTGGGAATTGGAGGTGGCGTGGCCTGGGCAGGTTTTAGCGAGCTAAAGCTCTGGAGTACTTGGGATGCCGCTGCATGCGGTACCATCGGGGTACAAGGAGAGTAGATGCAAGCGGGAGAACGGGGACTTAAGCCAAGTCAGGGGCTTTTATGACTCCATCAGCTTGGGCAGCAAACAAAAACACCACGTAAGTAAACTCTTCTTGTTTAACTGAGGGTATCCTTGGTAAATGATCATAAAATTAATGACCTAAAATCACCCATTTAACTTGGGTTAAAATAACGAATCATCATCTAACGCACCTTCGCCGCCCTAATCAGAAAACAGAGTTATTTTAATGATTCATTCGTCAGATTAGTCAGCTCACTCAAATTGCCCTCCAAAAATCATTGTTATGAAATCACAACTCTGGGTTGCTTCAGTTCTGTTCTTTTGCTTTGGCCAGCTTCAGGCCGCGGATGTCACGGCGGAAAACCTGACGCTTAGTGAAAGCCTGTCTTTTGGACTGGTCAGCATCAATGGCGAAGGTGCTAGCTATCACACCGTGCCGGGATTCCGCATGACCGTGAGTCAGGATACCACCAGCGAAGTCTTTACCAATACCATTTATTATCCCGATTACTCCACCACGGAAACTGTTTACACGGACGAATACGGTTGGGTCGAAGTCGGTGGTTATTACGAGTACCATTATGAATATGGGATCATCAGCAGCTACTGGGTGGATGACGTGTATGTGGACAATGGTTATTTCGATGAAAACAACAATTGGGTCTCCAATCCCGAGCTTGTGACTCCAGGTTACATGTATGAGGAATATGGAGATGTTTTGGTGGCACAGGAATGGATTCCTGGAGGACAAGAATGGCAGGTTATTTATACCTCTATTATAACGGAAGAGGTTTGGCATGAAGGTTACTCGGAAACTCAGGATGTGGAGTACACTGGGTTTCAGCGTCCTAAGATCAAGCTGGCCGCCACCCGCACGGATGCCAACTGGGTCTGGCAGGTGCCGGATGTGGATCATAATGACTCCTCCCTACGGGACATCTTTGTGCTCTTTGATGGCGGGGTCAAAATACCTTCTCGCGATGCCAATGTGAACATGGCCTTACTGTCGGACAATTTGACTTATTCGCGGGCCGTAAGTGGGACGGATTTTAATGCGACCAAATCCAGCAAATCCAGTGCCACGGAAGTGGTGATGAAGACGGCGCAGGTGTTCAACGATAGCACCAAGATGGATGATGAGGCTAGTCTGGAGGCGCAAAAGCTGACCTTTACCTATGCTTACACCAATGCCCAAAACCAGACGGTGACCAAGCAAACTCAGATCAGCGCCACGGGGGCCTCTTTGAATGGGTTGGTGACGATGAAGGGCAATGTGAATGTGGAGGGGGTGATGCGGGTGGAGCCTGCGGGCAATCTATCCATGGCAGGCTTTGAGGAAGGGCCACGCCCGCTGCCAGTGGGAAACTGAGGAGGAACGATCTTCTCAGCGTGCCTAGGTTTAACTGCTTTTCCCTATGTTTTCTTCCAATCGTGTACTGCCCTCCTTGCGTCGAACAGGGGTGTGGCGTGAGTTTTTAACGGGCCTTCTGCTGGCGACGCAGTTGCTGCTGCCCATCCAGGCTGCCGCGCCCTCCTGGTGGGAGACGCGAGGGGTGATCATTCCAGGCAAAGCCAGCGATGACTTTGCGGTGATCAATCAGGGCCAACTTAAATATTTGGTTAGTGCAGTCGTAGAGGAAATGAATGCCAAGTTAACCGATGGCGCAGGTCCGTCCCTGAATGCCTTGGTCAATGCCTGGACCACCAGCACAGCGGGGGCAGATGACTTTGCCGTCGTAAACGTGGGACAACTTAAAACCGTGACCAAAGCCGTGTACCAACGTTTGCTAGCGGCAGGAGCCATCGAAGCATTGCCCGCGTGGGCCACAGACAACGGCAACGATGACTTTGCGGTGGCCAATATCGGCCAAGCCAAGCATCTGTTTGCCTTTGAGGTGCCGGATCAGGTCGGCATAACAGGAGGTGGAGGCACTGGTGGAGGCACTGGTGGAGGCACTGGTGGAGGCACTGGTGGAGGCACTGGTGGAG
>JAOZVT010000145.1:0-3654 GCA_025869455.1 Prosthecobacter sp. | reverse complement strand
GCACTGGTGGTGGCACTGGCGGCGGTGACACAGCCGATAACACGGAGTACAGCCCCTTGGTCATTATTTACGATGATTGGAGAGGGGGAGTTCTTTCTGGCGGAGGCGAAACGGGGACTGAAACCGTAGCCGATATGTATGGGGAGGCTTATGGACGTATCCGCACGTATAGCTGGCAGTTTCCAAGTCCAGCTTGGTGGGTTCAAGGCCCCCATGATGAATGGGCTTCCAGAGATGAACCCTCAGAACAGTTTGAGAGTGAAGCTGTATTCCGACTTCCGGGTAATACCAATTTAACTCAATGGGCAGAAAAACATACGACCCCCATTCCTGAATTTAAATTCAGCATCAGTCGGTTTGAATCCTTTGGAGACCCTGATAGGCCTGATGTGTCCTTTGGCCGTGGTGAAGAATGGGTAACCTTTGGATATACGAATAGACAAGGGATACCTCGCTATTTGGCTGAATCTGTGGAGAAGTACTATTATTCTACTCAAGAAACCAGCTTTTTAGTAGATATAAATCAACGAGGAGGACACACGATATATTATGAAACAAATGGTGCTAGCTGGAAGGTGGCTAGTGCTGCTTCTCCAACGGATGAACAAGGTAGTAGTGAAGTATATATTGATCCCGAGGAAGCAGATCCAAGACGTATTGCCCATCATATCACTATCAGGGCTGAAGGCCCGGCGTCGTATCCGGCAAACTGGACGCCGCCTGAACCACAGTTAACCAATGCTCCCTGGATAGCTTTGGCGCAAATGGGAGCCGAGCACATCATTCCGTTTTCACCCTATCATGTTCCGGCAAAAACAACGATGGTGGCGGCATCGACCTCGCAAATGCAACGGAATCTGGAAGAAGGCGTGAATCCAGACGACATTCTTGAAGGCACTTATTCAGGTGTGTATGAACACGGGAATGTGAGCATTCAGTGGCGGGATAACTGGCCCGTGGAACTGACGGATGAGACTAAAAAGAGTTGGATCAGCCGTTATCTGGTGATGAAAAAGGTGATCTTACAAGTCGGTGATGGTGAACTGCAAGAGACCACGACGATTAAGCCCTTGTCCGACTACGTGGGAGAGACCTTCAGCGAGAAAACCCTTCTGGAAAACGTGGATGCAGGGGCTCCTGAGATCGGGATAACGAAGACGGTTGTGCTTTCTCTTATGGCCGTTGGCTTGGCAATCGACGCTAACCGTGATGGCACCATTGCTAATGGTGAAGCAGCCTCGCAAGAGAAGCCGTTCAGGTTTTGGATCAATGAGGACAATGACGGTACGCATGTCAACGGTTTCATTGAGCCGATAGGCGGAGATCCAGATTATCAAAATAGATACATTTCAAACACTCGTGATCTAGAGGACTTTACTTTAATCAAGCTGTCAGGCTTGTCACCAGATCTTCCCGTACAACGTATTGGATTTACGCTAACGGGCGGAGGACGGATAAATCTTTATCGTTGTCCTGATTCAATTACTTCGACCAACCAGTTTGTCTCTAGTGATTCATTCGCCGATTCAATAGTTCACCCTTCAAGCAATGCATATCAAAACGCGAATCGTTACACAGAGTGTTGGCTATCCGTCGATAATGGAAACTGTTGGTTTCCGAGTATAGATAGACCCGAAGAAAACTGTCATTTGTTGCTGGAAGGTGCAGCTACTGGAAATGGGATGCTCACTTTAATCATGGAAGTGGACGGCGAGGTTGTCAGGGGGCCTAGCATCTGGCTGAAATTGATGCACGCTAGTGAGATGATTCATCGAGCCTACGCAACCTACAACGGAGGCATTGAACCGACAGACATTCCAGATGCATGGGACAACCCAACGCCCGACGCGATGGGATGGAAACTGGACCCTTACTACACATTCAGTAAAGCCCCCGATGAGACTGATGAGTGTGTAATCCACGTGCATGGCTGGCGAATGAGTGATGCAGAAGCTCGCAACTGGTCGGAAATGAGTTTCAAACGATTGTGGCATCTCGGTTATAAGGGGCGTGTGGCGTCTTTTCGATGGCCTACATACTCAGGTGAGTATGCTGGATACCTAAGCTATAATTCAAGCGAATACAGAGCACTGCTTTCAGGACCAACTCTCGCTGCTTTCGTCAACAGCCTACCCTTCTCATCCAACAATAGAAAGCTCTTTGCCCACAGCATGGGGAATGTTGTTGCGGGCTCTGCGCTTCGCGCTGGACTTAGCATCAACGGGGGTTATGTCATGCAGCATGCAGCGATGGCCGCAATGGCCTACGATGGGAGTGGCAACGTTGAAGTGTGGGATCGGCACACGCCCGACGACGACGTGTTTGCAGAGAATCGCGATCTTGGCTTGCGTAATAAATTCAATTTTGCTTCTCCTCAAATCTATAACTTCTGTTTACCTGCCGATAGCGCGCTAGCAAGTTGGCTAGACAATCAAACATTTGCTAAGCCTCAGCCATTCACCTTGACAAGTTACTATTATGATCGTTTTCGATCTGGTATGAATCATCATCTCTTCTACGGAGTGAACGGAATTGGTGGGCCATTTGGCTCAGGCCGCGATGTCACAAAACTAGCCGAAGCACTGGCGTATGTTACGCAGTCTCGATCGAACGCTGCAGGGGCAACACTGGCAACTGAGGGTTGCATAGACAGTACCGTTAATTTGAATAACGAATTTGAGTTTGCAGATGAACACAGCGCTGAATGGAATCGGCGAATTCAGTTGGTGTATTCTTATTGGCGCAGGTTGGCGATCACTTTGAACCTCGAAATAAATGGAGAGGAGGCACCATGAACAGAAAGTCACTCGCTATAGTAGGAATACTCATGTTGTTCCTAGCATTTTTTTGGGTGTCGCGTGGCCACCGAACGGCCAAACTAAGATCAATCTCAAGTATGAAACCGAGCCAAGGTTCCCTGCCCACTGCGAACATCTCTCCAGACATACCCGATGATTTAAAAGTGAAGATGAACCTACTCTACTTAACGCCAATTTCGTTTTACGGACGTGTGATGGATCAGAATGGCGCACCAGTAGATGGTGCGAAAGTTGAGTTTAGTGCAAACACAGTTCCGTTTGGAGATGGTGAAAAGTTTAGCACAACGACCGATGGTTCAGGCAATTTTGAGATTACAGGAAAACATGGCAGAAGCCTCTATGTGGGGGTATCAAAAAGTGGCTACTATAGAGTCCCAGAAATGAAGGGTGCGGCAAGCTCAAGCGGTTTTTTTGCGTACGGAAGCGATCTTGGAGATGGGGTGCATACGCCGTCGAAAAAGTCACCTGTGATTTTCATTTTGCGCAAGGCTGGAACTCTTGAGCCACTTGTCGCACGTCGTGGAATCAAGGTGCCGCTCATGCCTGATGGAACTGAGTATGCGGTTTCACTCCAGCAGAGTCAGGGCACGAACCACCGTATTGTTCTTTCTTGTCGTTCAGAGGCTATGCCTGAGGCAGGCGGTGCATTCGACTGGTCATTCGAAGTCAAAGTCGAAGATGGCGAACTTGCAGACCGCACTGATGATTTTGCTTTTGAAGTGCCAATGTCTGGTTATCGCTTGGCGGATTCAATGGCAATGAGCAAGAGTCTTTCATCCGAGAAGTGGAAAGACCGTGTGTCTAAGAGTTACTTCATTCGTTTCCGTGATGGCAC
>JAOZVT010000144.1 GCA_025869455.1 Prosthecobacter sp. | reverse complement strand
GTCGTCGCATGGCAGGAGTAATTCACCATCACGCCTAAAAGCTGCCCTTGCATGTCCCAGGCACCGATCACGCCCACCTGCGGATCTATCGGCCCCGCATACTCCACAATGTCCGCATTGCCCGCCCCAGGGTGGCTCCAGCTCAGCCCATTTTTCATGCGCAACCGCCGATTAAAAGCCACCTTGTCCTCATGCCCGTAGCCGTAGCAAAGCTGCGCTGGCACACGCGCCAGAGCCGCCGCCCGCACGCCTTCCACGATCTCATTCGTCACCCGCAGTAGGAAACCCGCATCCGCACAGGAAGACTCCTCATACGCCAGCTTCTTCACCAGCTCAGACGCCCCATCATACTCCCCCGGCAACACCATACCCACCGGTCCTGATGAATGCGAATGCGACGCCCCGATCATCACACAATCCCCAGGAATGGACAGCTCCTTCTCGATCCTTGCCCGCGCATCCAGCACCACCTGACGCGGTACCACCAGCGTATCCAGGCCGATCAGAGCCACCTTCTTTTTCCCATCATCAAAAAGCGCCACACGCACCTTACACGCATCATGAAACTTCAGGTGATAAGCCTTCCCATAACCGCCCGGCTGCTCCATACCGATCCCCGGCGTGATGTCCCGCTCCGCAAACCCCGCCTTAATACCAGACGCAGCAGGCACCTGGGCACCCACCATTGACGCGAACAAACCCAGGCTTAGGAAAAGTAATCTCATGGCAGATACCTACAGCCGCCACCCGAAAGAAATACACCCCTTCCTCACCTCATTTTGACTTTTGGTGATCTCTTTGGAACTCTACCCCATGCCCAGCCTCGACCATGAAAACCTCCTCCGTACCGCCGGGCACACCCACATTGTCGGCATTGATGAAGCCGGACGCGGCCCCCTGGCCGGACCCGTCAGCGTCGCCGCCGTCATTCTCCCGCCCGACTTTGCGCACCCCATTCTGAACGACTCCAAAAAGCTCACGCATGCCAAACGCGAAGTCCTTTATGAAGAACTGACTCAAGACCCCCGCATCCTCTGGCACAGCGAGATGGTAAGCGTGACCGAGATTGACCGCATCAATATTTTGCAAGCCACTTGGTTAGGCATGCGCCGTTGCGCCCTCGCCATCCGCCCCCAGCCCAGTGCCGCGCTCATCGATGGCAAACCCGTCCGCGACTTCCCCATCCACCACGTCGCTCTGGTAAAAGGCGATAGCCTCAGCTACTCCATCGCCGCCGCCAGCATCATCGCCAAAGTCACCCGAGACCGACTCATGGTGACCATGGCAGAAACCTACCCCGGCTACGGGTTCGAAATCCACAAAGGCTACCCCACCCCCGCCCACCAAGCCGCCCTAAAAAAGCTCGGCCCCTGCCCCGAACACCGCCGCAGCTTCTCCCCCGTCGCCCAGCTCCTCCTAGACCTCTGACACCCCTCAGCGGAGCGCAGCCACCTCTTGTAGCCGCCTGCGCCAGCAGGTGGGCGAGGGGTCTGGGGCTTCGAGACATTAGAACGTTGCGGGCAAAAGTGCCCACATCACTTTGGCTGCATGCGGCCTACTCCCCAAGTAGGCCAGTTGGGCTCCAACTGGCATCGGTGGAGGTCGATGGTCTCCCATCCCGAGCCACCAAGTCCTTACTGGGAGCGCCGACGTCTCGTCGGCATCGTCCGCCCCAACAAACACACATCCACCGCAAAGCGTCCCCGACGTAGCCGCCTGCGCCAGCAGGTGGGCGATAGCTCACTCATCCCGAGAGGAGCGCGGACACTCCTGTCCGCCACCCAAAATCGCGGC
>JAOZVT010000143.1 GCA_025869455.1 Prosthecobacter sp. | reverse complement strand
ATATGATTACCGGTGGTTTGGGCGATCTTGGCCTGGCGCTGGCTGAATGGATGATCAAACAGGGCGCAAGCCATCTTGTCTTGCTGGGAAGACGTGAGCCAGATGCCGCACTGCTCGCAAAACTGGCCCACCTGCGTCGCAGCTGTCGCATTGATCTGATGCGTATTGATCTCGGGAACAAGGAAGCGGTTGATGCCTGTATTGCCGCCTGCCAAACGCATTTAAAGGGTATTTTTCATTTGGCGGGGGTGTTGCTGAATGCCACCATTGCCGACCAGCGTCCTGATTATTTCCATGCATCCCTGCTGCCCAAAATGATCGGTGCTATTCATTTGTGTCAAGCCTGTTTGAATCATCAGGTCAGCCTGGATTATTTTGTTAATTATTCTTCTATTGCCTCCGTATTTGGCAGTCATGGTCAGAGTCATTATGCCGCGGCCAACAGTTTTCTCGATGCTTTCAGTGCCTGGTGCCGAACTCAGGGGTTGTCCGCACAGACCATTCAGTGGGGTAACTGGGCCGAGATTGGTATGGTCCGGGAGCAAGTCGCAAAACACAAGGCGCGAGGCTGGTTGGCCATGTCGCCCAAACAGGCGCTGAAAACCATGGGCATGGCCCTGCAACAGCACGATGACAGACTGATCGCCAACATCGACTGGCCTCTGTTATTGCCTTATCTGCCCAAAAGCCCGCGTTTTGCGCATTTCGACAAACCCGTGGTAGCAGATACGTTTATGACCCGCCTGTACCGTTTGCCCGAAGCACAGCGATATAGCGCCATTCAAAACCTGTTGGTTGATGAAGTCAGGTTGCTGGCCGGCATGGATGCACAGGCAGAGCTGGATTTGGACAAGGGCTTTTTTAATCTGGGTCTGGATTCCCTGATGACTGTCGACTTGCGCAAACGCCTGCAATTGGCATTGGGTGAGCAGTTTACGCTCTATCCCACCGTGCTGTTTGATTATCCCAACATTCGCAAACTCAGTGATTATCTGGCTGATTTGTTGCAGATACAATCCGGAAAACAGGCACACATTACAACAAGTCAAAGCACGAAAGAGCCCATCGCGATTATCGGCATGAGTGGAATTTTTCCCGGTGCAGATACCACAGACGCGTTTTGGTCCCTGTTATGCGAAGGTCGTGACGGGGTATCCGAGGTGCCTGCCGAGCGTTGGGATTTGGGGCAATACTACGATGCATCGCCTGATGCGCCCGGCAAAATGATCAGTCGCCGTGGCGGCTTTATTCACGGAATCGAACAATTTGATGCGAACTTTTTCAACATCAGCCCGCGCGAGGCAGACTATCTGGATCCGCAACAACGCCTGTTGCTGGAGCATACCTGGCAGGCGCTGGAGTCGGCCAACATTCCACCCGAATCGCTGAAAGGAACGCCAGCCGGGGTGTTTATTGGTATGTCCATGCATGATTACGACAATCTGCTGGTCAAACAACAGGATTTAACCCACGGCAATGCCTACATCACCAGCGGCAACTCATTCAGCACGGCGGCAGGGCGGTTGTCTTATACCTTTGGCCTTGAAGGGCCCTGTATGGTGATTGATACAGCCTGCTCCTCATCGCTGGTCGCCCTCAACGAAGCCTGTAATCGCCTGCAACAGGGCGAATGCCATCTGGCGATTGTGGGCGGTGCCAATGTGTTATTGAATCCGGATACCAATATTCATATTTCCAAAGCCAACATGCTGTCACCGGACGGTAAATGCAAAACCTTTGACGAAAAGGCAGATGGCTATGTCCGTAGTGAAGGCTGCGCAATTGTCATTTTAAAAC
>JAOZVT010000142.1 GCA_025869455.1 Prosthecobacter sp. | reverse complement strand
ATTTTTTAAGCCTAGACCTCACGGTTGGGAGCGTGAAACGCTAACCTGTTACTCCTCTTTAAAGGAGTCCATCCGTCTCTTCAGCCTGCTTTTCCCAGACCTCCAATTCACGCAGGCGGGCAGCCACCGTATCCCGCACTTTCTTCACCGCGTATTTGCCCAAAGGCAGACGCAGGGGAGCTTGGCCCTCGTAGATCATTTTTACCAAGAGGGCTGCGGCACGTTCGGGATCACCAGGCTGTTTGCCATCCACTTTATCTAAATAGGCGGCGAACTTGCCAGAACTGCCCGCATAGCCCTCCGATGCCGGCGCACGATCCATGCCTTTGCCAATGAACTGGGTACGGAAAGGACCCGGCTGGACCAGGGTCACTTTGATCCCATGCGCGGCGACTTCTAGACGAAGGCTTTCACTCAGTGACTCCAGGGCGGCCTTGGCTGCACCATAAATGCCGAAGCCGGGATAGTTCGCAATGGCCGCCGCCGCGCTGATGTTGAGAATGTGACCGCTCTTTTGATGACGTAGAAAAGGCAAGGCAGCACGACTGACATTGAGCGGACCAAAAAAGTTGGTTTCGAAGTTCCGCCGAATTTGATCTTCCGTGCAGTCTTCGATGGCCCCAAGAAGGCCGTATCCGGCATTGTTAACAATGACGTCCAGACTGCCCCACTGCGCATGGGCCTCGTCGAGGGTTGCGGTGACTTTTGCGGCATCGGTGACGTCCAGCGGCAGGATGAGGCAGCGGCCTGCACCGATGTGCTCAAGCATTTCCAGATCCGCCAGTTTCCGTGCCGTGGCGATAACATGATCTCCCGCCATCAGAGCCGCCTCTGCCATGGCATGACCGAAACCGGAGGAGCAACCTGTGATGAACCAGACGCGGGGAGAGGTGGACATAAGTGGTGAAAATTACGCCAGACGGGTGCGGATGGACTGCGCCTGTTCCACAATGGCTTCTTTCTCCGCATCGGTGAGCCGAGCCAGGTTGCGCACCTGCATGGACATGCGCTGATTCATCTTCAGCCGTGGCTCATGACGGAGGAGAAACTCCCAGTAGAGGGTGGTGAAGGGGCAGGCTCTGGGGCCGGTGGACAGGGCTGGATCATAACGGCAGCCCGCGCAGTAATTGGACATGCGCTGGATGTATTTGCCGGAGGCAATGTAGGGCTTGCTGGCCATGATGCCGCCATCGCCATGCTGGGACATGCCCAGGGTATTGGGCAGTTCCACCCACTCCACCGCATCCACATACACGGCGAGGTACCACTCGTGAACTTCCTGCGGTCGCACGCCTAACAATAAAGAGAATAATCCCGTAACCATCAGTCGCTGGATGTGATGGGCATAGCCGTAGCGGAGGGTCTGGCCGATGGTATCGCGCAGGCAGTTCATCTCGGTCTCCCCCGTCCAGTAAAACTTCGGCAGGGGCTGCTGCGCCTGGAGTTCATTCATCTCCCCATAACCCGGCATGAAACGCCAGTAGATGGCCCGCACATACTCCCGCCAGCCGAGAATCTGGCGGATGAATCCCTCCACCGCCGCCAGGGGTGCGCGGCCTGTCTGATAGGCCTTTTCGGCTGCGGCGATGACCTGCCGGGGATCCAGCAGCTTCAGATTCATGACCGCGCTGAGACGGCTGTGAAAGAGCCAGGGTTCCTGGGTCCACATGGCATCTTGATAATCCCCAAACTCCGCCAGCCGATGGGCGATAAAATCCTCCAGGGCGATCTGTGCCTCCGCAGCGGTGACGGGCCAGTCAAAGTCGGCGAGGCTGCCCGGGTGCTCAGGGAACATGACCTCCACGGT
>JAOZVT010000141.1 GCA_025869455.1 Prosthecobacter sp. | reverse complement strand
CTCTGGGAGGTTCACGGCGCAAAAGGTGGAGAGATTCAAACCTAGTGAGCGGGCATGATTTTCGCGATGCTTAAAGAATTGCTTCCCTAGTCCGCGCCCTCGGTACTGAGATAACAAGATGGATTCTCCCAAATAGCAAATTTTCGATAGATCATAGTTTGCCTTGAGAAAGGCCTCTTGAAATTCGGGGCTTTCATCGGCCATCGGAATGCAGGTGGTGGCTCCGACTACGGCTTGGCCATGAAAAGCTAAAACAGCTAAACTGCGGGGGCAATCCACATACGTCTTCAGATAGTCACGCTCGTAATCCAGGGTGCCGTCATAGAGATAAGGGTAGTCTCTGAAAACCGTGATTCTCAGGGCACCTAGAGCGTCTAGATAAGGCTCAATTTGCTTTCCTTGTACATTTTCGAGGCGTAGCATGATTGGTTTATAAACGTTCGATGCGCCGTAATAATTAGCAAACAAACACAATTTAGGCCCAAAAAAACCCAAAATTAGAGCCTAGCTTTCTATGGAGATATTTGAATCCGTTTTCCAGGCTTGAACGAAGTGTCTGTGGATATGAGATTCTATGAATGAACCTCCCGATGTTTCTCTGGCTTAACGGCAGCATCCAGTCTGTGAACGAAGCTCGCTTGTCCCCTTTGGATCATGGGCTGTTGGTGGGGGATGGCGTGTTTGAGACACTTGTGGTTCGTGGTGGTAGGCCTTTCGCTGCCCATGAGCATTATGAGCGGTTGGTTCATTCATGCAAAGCCACAGGATTGAACTGCATCACGGAGGAAGTATTTACCAAAAGCATATTGGGGGTAATGCAGGCGAATGATCTTCAGGATGCTCGTGTGCGGGTGACCTTAACCAGCGGTGATGGACCTCTTGGATCTGAACGGGGACTCGAGCAGGGCACCGTATTGGTCGTCGCCACTCCGCTGAAGCCGTGGCCACCGACAGAGAAGGTCTGCCTCGTTCCTTGGACGCGCAATACACGAAGCGCCTTAGCCGGAGTAAAAAGCGTGTCGTATGGTGAAAATGTGCGGGCTCTGATGTATGCGAAAGACCGTGGCTGCGGCGAAGCCCTGTTCGTGAATGAATTGGATCAACTTTGTGAAGGCACCGGCTCAAATGTTTTTGTGGTGACTGATGGGCGTTTGCTTACACCGCCCTTATCCTCTGGATGTCTCGCGGGAATCACGAGGCAGCTTGTTCTACAAGCCTGTGTTCAGGCTGGCATTAGCTGTGTGGAAGAGCCACTTCCGGGCGCTGTGCTGAACACATGTGATGAAGCATTCTTGACCTCTTCGACGCGTGACGTACACCCCATTGCAAGGGTGAATGAGCGTGTGCTGAATGCACCTGGACCCATAACAGTCGCTGTACAACAGGCCTTTGCTCAGCTGTATCCAAGAAGTTGAAAGTGGATTTATTGCCGAGGTACAACCTCTGATCCATCTTTGACCGTATCAGGCGGATGCATGAGGACTTGATCCCCGATTTTTAAACCACGGATGACTTGGGTCCATTTGCCATCCGTGCGTCCTATTTCAACAGTTGTGGCTATGGCTTTTCCCTGCTGAAAAAGAAAGGTGCGCCAGGCTGAGCCTTCACGGAATAGCGCCCCACTGGGCACTTGTAGCACATCATCCTCATGCCATATAGCAATGCGAACTTCGACCCGATAGCGATCCCCCAAGGTCGTGGCTTTGGCTTCATTGGCATCAAGATCAGAGAGGACGATGACACGTTGTTCTTCCACCCCAAGCGCTGAAACCTTGGTGAAGGCAGCAGGCTCCACACGTCGGACATG
>JAOZVT010000140.1 GCA_025869455.1 Prosthecobacter sp. | reverse complement strand
GGTGCCGGAGGTGGTGGAGCTGGGTATGAAGGAACGGGTAAGCTGCCTGGATCAGGTGCCGGCGGTGGCGGGGCTGGGTATGAAGGAACGGGTAAGTTGCCTGGATCAGGTGCCGGAGGTGGCGGGGCTGGGTATGAAGGAACGGGTAAGCTACCGGGCAGAGGTGGAGGAGATGGTATGGGTGAACTGGGCAGGCTGACTCCGGGTTGACGCAGAGACTGCGGTAACTGGGTGTCACACATTTGACGGATGACTGTGTCGGGCTGCTTGGTCGCGAGGGTGGCAAACTCTATGCTGGTTTGCCCAAATCCACCTGGACGGCTAAGTTCGTGATGAATGGATTGTGCTTGGTTCGCCAGAGCCTGGAGAGCGGCCCGGTGTTCGACTGGCATTTGGGCGAGTACCTCCGGCTTGGTGAGGATGTTAGCCATGAATTGGCTCTCGTTGCGCATTTGGCTGAGACTGCGCTCGAACTCCGCAGCGGTTTTGGAAAACTCAAAGGACTTTCCTTTCGTCGCATTTTTGATCATGCCATCATAGCTAGCATAAGCCGTACGCAGACTACGATCCATCTTCTTGTCCATCTCTCCTATGGCATTGGATACATGGATCGTACGTTGTTCTGGTGGCAGGGCCTCCACGATCTTTTTCAGGGTGTCCGCCACGCGGGGATCTTCGAAGGCGGCTTTGATGCCAGCACGATCTAATTCCACTGGGCCGATGACCGCGTGGATAAAGGTGGACTGAGGGGTATTGGCCTCTCTGGATATGATGATGTCTCCATCTAGTGTTCCAGGTCCTTTCAGGTCTCCTGGGTTTTCATCATAGTAATTGTAGGAAGCATAGAGGTCTCCAATGGAGGTCTGAGGCGTTGGATCGTCGGAGCCTGGGGCGCGCTGGCGGGCATCTGCCATGAGGACGTAAGCCTCGGTGACTTCAGTGGCGGAAGGGGATTTTACTCCCTTACTTTCTAAAATGGCTAGGTCTTGATCCGCAAATTTGCTGACGTTTTTGAGAAGGTTTTTTTGAGGGTCGCCGTCAGGAAGCATCTTGGCCATTTTGGCAGAGGCATCACGAATGGACTCCAATTGCGAAGCTGGCATGTTCTTGAATTCAGATGCGAGCATTGTGGTCAGACGCTGTTCTGCCCCGACTTTTCCAAAACTGTAAGAGGCTTCTTGTGCTTGACCTAGAGCCGCGAGAAATTTTTCAGGCTTAAGGTTTGCTTCATTGAGTAGGTTACTGCGGAGTTCTCCAACAGCCTTTTTAAAGGAGGCAATGTCGGCTCTTGGATTAACATCTACGCTTGGACGACTGGTGAGCTGCGGTTGAAGGGTTGCTTGCAAATCGCGAACTTTTTGCATCTGCACTGCATTGAGTGCGGGATCATTGCTCAAGGCGTCTAAGCTGCGCGCAGCTCCTCGTTGATTCCCCACTTGATGAAGAGCTTGTGCTGCCTCAATCTTTTGGTCTGGGGAGAGAGCGATGCCCGCCTTTAATTGCATCTGTTGCTTGAGCAAAACCATCGTGGACTCCATGCGTGTGGAGGACGTGATATTACCGTTGATAATATTGAAGTCATCGGGACACGGATAGTCTGCCTTACTCTGTGTGAGTATGTTGTTCAGACTATCGAGTGTGTCGCGGTAGCGAGCCAAAGTGGCATCATCTTCCAGTCCTGGATTAAGGCGAAATTTGGCACCATCGATAACGGTGACATTGGTATGGACAAAGCCGAAGCTGGCCCGCCCATCAATGTGATAGTTCTTCGGGTCATCTTGGGAGAGTTGAGTGAGCAAATTGGCCACACC
>JAOZVT010000139.1 GCA_025869455.1 Prosthecobacter sp. | reverse complement strand
ATCAAATCGACATCTGTTTCATCTGCTGGCGCGTGAGCAGATCATCCTGGAAGCCTTTCATGATGATAAAAGGCCGATGAAGAGGACTTGTAAATCGGTAACGTATCCGTCTCTTTTCGCCGGTCCGACTGATAATGCCACCCCTGCTTTCCTCGCTAAAATTCTTCAAGTGCTGCGCGAAATTTGGAATGTCATAATCCTTCCCAGTCAGCGCCCGGAGGGGCATCCTTACTGCAGCCGCCGAAAAGAAGCCCATGTCATCCGTATCGGCCAAGGCGCAGGCCAACAGAACCTGTTTGTAGATGTTCCCTGGTTGAGAACTCTGTACTGCATCGTAATAGGCCTTGGTGGTCGTCTGCTGCCACCTGGACAGTGCTTCGGCAATTCCCCTCTCAACGTCGGTCGAGCTAACTTGAATGCTCTTCCGTTCAAGTGCGGCTTTTCCGCTGTGCAGGGAGAGCAGATGGGTAATGTATGGTAGCCCCTGGGATAGGGTGGTGAGTTCATCAAGCGCATTGTCGTCCAGGTTCATGCCGATCCGTTGGAAACCGGTCTTCAAGATCTGATTGATTTCTTTCGTCGACATCCGCGGCATAGGAATCTGTATCAGTGCGCGCTCAACAGACTGATGCCCAGCAACCAAGTCATCGACAGAGTCTGCAACGCCAATGAGGAGTATGGTGGCTGGCACTGAGAAATCAGAAAGGCTCTTCAGCGTGTCAGCCATCAAGACAGAAATCTGAGGGTCATTGAGGCGATCGAACTCGTCAAAAACGATTAGCATCTTTGCATGTCGCGACAGATTCTGAAGCACTGCTCTCACCACATCGGGAGTTACCTCCGGTGGCAAAGTATCAGCCAAGACGCTCACAGACCGATGGACCTCGGAATTGAATCCTATCCCAGGTCGTTCCTCGGTGAACGAAATATCCCGAAGAGCCTTCCGCCACAGAGTGGAGAAGGTGTCCGTTCCATCGCAGTTTACGCGAGGTACTATCCAGTCTCCGGGCAGCGTCATCTTGATAATGTTGGCAAGGGAAGTTTTTCCAACACCTCGTTCACCATACAGCACCGCGTGGTAGCCCTGCTGAGACACTGCGTCATGGACGCTCCGAATCTGATCAATTCGCCCGGCGAAAAGATCCTTCTCATTCACGGGGGAGCCCGGCGTAAACACCGAGCCAATCTTGAAAGAGAGCTCTTCGTAATTAACGATGGACATCACCAATCCTCCATTCCTGCCAGAGAAAGCCTATAGATCTGCGGAAAAGTGTCAAGTAATGTTCGAATAGTCATTAACATACGCCGTGCCGCTGTGTGCCGGCTTCCAATATCTTCTCTGCCCCAGCCGCTAGCATGGTATGGTCTCCCTCCACCGCGTACGCAGCCAAGGACAAAACTCAAAGCGAGAACCCGTCCATGTTTTGGGCAATGCAGCCGGTTGGCCATTGGGTCAGCCTGGAATCAGGCTTGCATCCGCAGGCTGAAGCCTACCTCGACGAGCTGATAAGGGCTCTGGAGCTCGTACCGGCGAGCCTGTTGAAATCGGGCCAGATCGAACACCTCAAGCTGTAGGGCCCCGGGGGTGGACTCCGGTGCTGGTCGAAACTCTTCCTGGTCATCAGCCCGCAACTTCACGGCCTGCTGCCGCAGCCGGCGCCACCGAAGCTTGCCGTACGGAGTCCGCAGATCTCTGCGGCAAATTTCGGAACAAGTGCGAGCGCCACCGAAAAGGAAACTCCCATAGGCTAGGTTCACATTCCAACGCCTCGAGAATTAACCGGCCTCCGCGTCTGTTACACCTGGACAAAG
>JAOZVT010000138.1 GCA_025869455.1 Prosthecobacter sp. | reverse complement strand
CTTCATGCGAAGAGTGCCATGCAAGCTGGTCTGTGCTCACAGTCTGTCTTCATTTGTTTCCTCTTTCCCTTGTTTCCTCTTATGTGTCTCAAATTGAGACTACCCCAGTGTCAATTTGACACCCCTTCGGTCTCAAATTGAGACTACGCTAACGTTTAAAATAGGGAACTGAGACCAGTCCACAGGCATGAAGTTTGGCACGTTCTCCCCGACGATCATATTTGGCGGTCGTCTGAATGTTGGAGTGTCCAAGAAGGTTTGCAACGGTGGCAATATCTGCGCCAGCATCCAGCAGGTTGCTTGCCGTGGTGCGGCGAAGGTCATGCCAATCGCAGTCTTCCACACCTGCTTCCATCGCTCTTTTCCGCAGAATCTTGTCCAATGCAGTAGGGGAGATTTCATGATGGGGCAGAATGGTTCCTCCCTTCCGAATCATGCAGAAAAATGCACCAGGTTTCTCCCCCCGCATCGAAAGCCAATCATGCATCACATGCAGGGCGTTGCCAGATGCATAGATCGTCCTCTCCTTGTTGCGTTTACCGATTATGCGGATCGCGACGCTCTCGGTTTCGGTGAAGTTCATGTTTTCCAGACGAATCGAAGCAAGCTCGGCCCGCCGTGCCCCAGTGAACGCAGCAAGACTTATCAAAGCCGAGTCACGGACAGCCGCAGGAGCAGGAGCTGACGCCAGAGTTTTTAAAATGCTTGTCAATTCGCCTGTGGTCACATAACGGCCCGCAGGTTCACGGCTCCCCGCATCGCCTTTGATTGAGCGGATTCGAGCGAGTTCTTCGGTAGGAAGGGCGGCCATTTCCCAGGCAGCTCGGGCAACACCCTTGAGGGCCGCAAGTGCCTTGTTTCGCGTGGAAGGTTTGCCTTTAAGTTGCGCCATGATGAAACGAACCGCCTTCGCCGAAATCTTTTCCCACGGAATTTTTCGCCATGCTTCCGGCCCGGATAGGGAGTCATCCAGGATCAAGGCCGCTTTGTTTAGAGGCGAAATCATCGTCAATTTTGACACTTCCGAGCCGAGGCTCTCGATGTAGAAAACAGCAGGGTTTGTTGTCACGGAACGGGCAAGCCCATCGGTGCAACATGTTGCAATATCAGTGGCAGGGGGAGGGATGGAAGGAATCAGATCAGAAGGCATATTAGTTACTATAATATAAATTATATTAACCAAAAATCAAGCGTTTTAGAGCCATATTCGCCTGCATCAGGGTGATGACAGCGGACAGAGGGCGCTAAGGCCCCTGGATGGCCTTAAAACGCAAAATAGAGGCCATTGCCGCCTTGAACACAAAGGAGACACCCTAAACATGAAGGGAGGGTGAAGTGCAGAGCACGAATCGTGTTGGCGAGGTTGGGCTGTTGGTATTGTGAAGGCCCTATAATGCCCCATGGAGGAAAAGCGGCTTCCAGGTCGCAGGAAAATTCACAAGGATCATTTCGCTCCAATTGATCTTTGCGGCTTCGTCAGATTGGAGGCTTGTCTTGTAAACCAGTTCTTCTTTCCTCTGACCATATTTGTCGGTGAGGTGCATGTAGGCGAACATCCAGGCTTCGTGGACAGAAATCGGACCCACGTCATAAATGATGCGATAGGCTTTGGCCATGTCACGCTCAATTTCGTTTTTGGATAATCTACCTGCAAAGCGGACCTCAACGTTATATTTGCCGGGCATGTTATAAATCTGGGTGGCCGAAAACTTAAGCAAGCGGTCTCCAAAGAACTCTTTTAGTTTGCCCTCAAGCCCGGAAGGACCTTCCGGTTTTGCGCTTTCCGCGATCAGTGCCCGATCAGATACAAGCCC